>DATBKN010000364.1:0-3232 GCA_036555845.1 Gemmatimonadaceae bacterium
GCTGTTGGCGTCCGCGAAGACGGCAGTGAGGGGATTTTTGTATTCGCGGAAGCATTCCTTGCGCACGACCCGACAGCGTTGGGCGGCGGCGAGTTCCGCTTCATGGCGAGCGACGTCTCGCGCGAGAAGCCGATCGACTACGGCCTCATGGCGCGCATTCTCATCGCGGAGCGAGAGCGCGGCTATCCGGTGTGGGTTTGCGGACCAGCGCTCGTACATTCGCGCGCGCGCGCCGACATGACCTGGTTCATCGATAACGGGTTCGTCGCCGCGCTGCTGGCTGGAAACGCCGTCGCCGTGCATGACATCGAAGCGTCGATGTACGGCACCACGTTAGGCATGACTGGCAGTGGCGAGACGACGGTCGGGGGCCACGGTCTGCACATGCGCGCGATCAATCGTGTCCGGGCGGCGGGCTCCATCGCCGGGGCCGTGAAAAGTGGCGTGATCACGAGCGGCATCATGCACGCATGCGTCACGCGCGGCGTGCCGTTCGTGCTCTGCGGCTCGATTCGAGACGACGGACCGTTGCCTGACGTTTACACCGATATCGCGGCTGCACAGGATGCGATGCGCGCGCACGCAGTCAAAGCGACGATGGCGATCCTCATTGCCACAGCGCTGCACGCGATCGCCACCGGCAACATGCTGCCTGCATTCGTCACCGAAGCAGACGGAACCCTTCGCGAACTCGCCACCATCTGCGTAGACTCATCAGAGTTCGTCGTCAGCAAACTGAAGGATCGCGGAACGCATCAGGCGTTCGGCGTCGTCACCAACGCACAGGATTTCATGCACATCCTCAGGCTGTATGTGGAGCGTGAGCTGGATGCACGGGGCCTAACGCGTCCGGCTGCAGCGGCAGCCGCAGCGACGGGAGTCGGCCGATGACAGAGACGCAGCGACGTTTTCTGCGCGAGATCGCGGCGCGTATCGGCGAAAGTCGTATTCACGAGGTGCGTTTGTTCCCGGCGATCAGACAGGGCGGAATCGAATCTGGCGTCGCCATCGTGGCTGCTCGGCCGCCAGAGCCGATCCCGCCTGACATGTCCATTCCGCCGGCCGAGGACTTTAGCGACGAGCTGGGAGTCGAAACGGACATCGAGACTGTTATTCCAGTGGTTGTGGACGGTGACACCGCGCCGCCTGCGAAGCCTACCTTCGATCCGGACACGCCTCGTTTTGAGATTCTGTCGGCGCGCTACAAGCTCGTCATCAAGGGCACGGAGCGCGGCGCCTGGGAAGCCGAAGTTCGTCATGAAGCCGACGCCCCGCTGGACACTATCGATCGTGTTGTGCGCGGCGTAGCGCTTCGCACCGGTGAGGACGGCGAACCTGAATCGATCGAGATCGCCAAGTTTCGCGAGGCGTTGAGTGACGCGCCGTTCCTGAGCGATGACGATTTCACTTCGGAGCATGGAGCCAGCTAGCTCGGTCGGGTTTGTCGTCGCGTTCACGGCGGGTCTCTTGAGTTTTCTCTCGCCGTGCGTGCTCCCGCTCATCCCGAGCTACGTCACGTTCATTACCGGGATGTCGCTGGATGACGTCGTGTTGGCGAAGCGACGCACGCTGGTGCACGCGCTGCTCTTCGTTCTCGGCTTCTCAATCATCTTTTTAGCGTTAGGCGCCGGCGCCACGGCACTCGGCGCGACTCTGCGCTTCGAACGCCGCTGGCTGAGCCGAGTCGGCGGCGTGCTCATCATCGTGTTCGGGCTGTATTTGTTAGGCGTGCTCAAGATCGGCGCCTTCATGCGCGAGCGACGCGTGCACCTTGCCGACAAACCGCTCGGCTACTTCGGCACGCTGCTCGTGGGCATGACATTCGGCGCGGGATGGACGCCATGCATCGGTCCGATTCTCTCTGCCATTCTCGTGTACACATCGTCCGAGGCCGATCTCGCGCGCGGCATGGGTCTCTTGAGCGCGTATTCGCTCGGTCTCGCCGTACCGTTTCTCGCAGCCGCGCTCGCGATCGACAAGTTCATCGACGTGGTCAAGGCCATGCGGCGGCATCTCGTGTGGGTGTCGCGTGCGTCGGGCGTACTGCTCATAGTGGTTGGGCTACTGATGGTGACCGATCGCTTCACGATTCTCGCGAGTTATCTGCAGTCGTTGACGCCAGACGCACTCAAGAATCGGCTCTAAGCGCAACACAAAGTTCTGAGTCCGCGGTCTTCAGTGATCCGTGCTGAGCTCGCAAATCAGTAACCGCATGACATGCCTGCGTAGCCCTAGCCATCACATTCTGGAGACTTCGCACTCAGGACTGACCACTCGGAGCTGTTTGCTTTGACAACAGGCGGTGGATCGTCAGCCGGCGTGATCCGTATCACAAGTTTCCGGCGAAATCTTGGCGCGCGCCGTGCGTCCTATTGGTATTCCAGCACTTACCGCTGCCGTCAAAGAGCCAAAACAGGCACTTTTCAGTGTGTTGACGGTATGCACTACATGCCCCGATTTCAGGGAGATTTCTAGATGATTCGCTCCTCGACTCGCCGATTGGCGCTCATGTCACTTGCCGCTTTTGCGTTCGCGGCGTGCGGGCGCAGCGACGACACGGCGCTCGTGAATGACACGCTGCTCGCGCGCGATCTCGGACGGGTCGGCGTAGACTCGACGGCGCAGCCAAAGCTCGAGGACGTGCCGGCGGAAAACGTTCCAGCGCCCACGCCTTCGCAGAGCGCGCCGAAATCGACATCGCGTCCGCGTCCGGCGACGCCCACGCAACCGAAGAACACCAACCCGCCGCCTTCGACGCCAACGACTACGACGACGTCGACTGGCAATACGGTCACGACGAATCCGAAGGGTACAGTGCCAGCGGAGCCCTCGACTGGTACCATCCCCTCAGGCACGTCGATCGTTCTCGCGTCGTCCGACAAGATCTGCACGAACACCAACAAGGTTGGCGATCGTTTCAACGCGACTGTGACGCAGACGATCACAGGCTCGAATGGCGTCCGCATTCCGTCGGGCGCGACGGCCGTTGTCGAAGTCACGGCGCTTGATCGCAGCGACAACGTGAACGACAAGGTCGTGATGGGTTTCCGCGTGATTTCGTTATCGTTCGACGGTAAGACCTACTCGGTGTCCTCCGAGCTCGCCTCGGCGGAAGTCGACAAAGTCCGCAGCTCGACGCGCAAGGACGATGCGAAGAAGGTGATCGGTGGCGCAGTGGTTGGCGCTGTCATCGGCCAGGTGATCGGCAAGAGCACCAAGGGCACCGTCACTG
>DATBKN010000365.1:0-3634 GCA_036555845.1 Gemmatimonadaceae bacterium
TGCAGCCGAGATTCAGCGTCGCTCAGGCCTCGTCATCGATGCCTACTTCTCCGGCAGCAAGCTGCGCTGGCTGCTGGACAACGTACCTAACGCGCGGGCTCGCGCCGAGCGTGGTGAGCTGGCGTTTGGAACGGTCGATACCTGGCTCGTGTGGAACCTGACGCGAGGCAAGCTGCACCTGACCGATCCGAGCAATGCGTCGCGTACCATGCTGTACGATCTGCACTCGGGGACCTGGAGCGACGAGCTGTGCGAGATTTTGGGAATTCCACGCGCCGTACTGCCCGACATCAAAGCATCGAGCGAAGTCTACGGTGAAGCCGACGCTTCTTTGTTAGGCGGTGCTATTCCGATCGCAGGCATTGCCGGGGACCAGCAGGCGGCGCTATTCGGCCAGGGTTGTTTCTCACGCGGGCTCGCGAAGAATACGTATGGCACTGGGTGCTTCATGCTGATGAACATCGGCACCACGCCGGTGGCCTCGAAGCATCAGCTGGTCACCACCGTCGCCTGGCGCACGGGCAAAACCACGGACTTCGCGCTGGAAGGGAGCGTCTTTATCGCCGGTGCCGCCGTGCAATGGCTTCGCGACGGGTTAGGCATCATACAGTCGTCGAGCGACGTTGAAGCACTCGCGGCCTCGGTGCCGGATTCCGGGGGTGTGTACCTCGTTCCCGCCTTTGCCGGGCTTGGCGCGCCACACTGGGATCAATACGCGCGCGGGACGATCACGGGCATAACGCGCGGAACCAATCGCGGGCACATCGCGCGCGCCGCGCTGGAAGGAATCGCGTTGCAGGTGGCTGATATCCTCGACGTGATGCGGCAGGATTCCAGCATTGCGATGAACGAGCTGCGCGTCGACGGCGGCGCTTGCACGAACAACCTGCTCATGCAATTTCAGGCGGATGTGCTGCAGGTACCTGTCGTGCGTCCCCGAGTGATCGAGACGACGGCGTTAGGCGCGGCCTATCTGGCCGGATTGGCTGTAGGCTTCTGGAAGTCGAAAGAAGAAGTCGCAGCGGCATGGCAGGTGGAGCGACGCTTCACTCCTGCCATGCCCGCTGCTCAGGCGGCGCATCGGCGCGGTCGCTGGGCCGAAGCCCTCAAACGCGCGCGCGACTGGGAAGAGCGCTCCAGCGTGAAGCAGTCTCCCTACTCGTGAACATCGAGCCTAACGCATGAGTCCATACGTCGCGGAGTTCGTCGGCACGGCGTTGTTGATCCTCTTCGGCAATGGCGTGGTGTGCAACGTCGTGCTGCCACGCACCAAGGGAAACAACTCAGGATGGATGGTGATCACGGCGGGTTGGGGATTCGCTGTATTCGTGGGGGCATTTTGCGCAGCACCATTCAGTGGTGCGCACCTGAATCCCGCTGTGACGCTCGCGATGGCGGCCACGGGCAAGCTCTCGGCGTCACTGGTGCCGGGATACATCGCGGCGCAGATGTTAGGCGCCATCATTGGAGCGGCGCTCGTGTATCTGTTCTATCGCGATCACTTCGCCGAGTCGAACGACGGCAGCGCCAAGCTCGCCTGTTTCTCGACGGCACCGAACATCCGTAAGATGGGTCAGGCGCTCTTTTGTGAGGTGATCGGCACGTTCGCGCTCATCTTTCCGATCTTCTTGATGACGTCTGCGGCGGTGCAGTTGTCCGGCGCGGCAGGCGTTGAACCCGCGGCGATCGGACTCGGCTCGATCGGGCTGATTCCTGTTGGACTGCTGGTCTTCGCTATCGGGTTGTCGTTAGGTGGGACGACCGGTTATGCGATCAACCCGGCACGCGATCTCGGGCCGCGCATTGCCCACGCGCTCCTTCCCATCCCCGGCAAGCGTGACAGCGACTGGAGCTATGCCTGGGTGCCTGTGATCGGTCCCATCCTCGGCGCGCTGCTTGCCGTCGCGGCATACCGCATCATCTAAGTAGAGCATACGAGTTACATCATATGACGAGGACCAAATGCGACTCATTGTAACCGCTGCTGCCAGTCCGATCTTCGGCAACTTCCTGATGCTCGTGTCAGTCTCGGCAGAGACTGACGGCAAAGCCACGACAGGACTGAAGCCCGCCAACTTCAAGGTGCACCACCTGGCGAGCCTGAATCACGCGCACCCCAATCAGCGCGACGTGACCAAAGCTTCGGAAGGGCCCGCCGGTTTCTACACGCTGACGTTGGAGCCCAAGGATTATCAGCCGGATCTTCCGCCGGGCCACTATGTATTCGCCGTCGCCGTCACCGCCGGGGCAGGAAAGCCGACCACTGGACGCGGAAAGAAGCCTGCCGCACCCACCGATTTCGGACAGACAATCGCTGAAGGCGACTTGCCGACGTACGGTCAGTGGAAGTAACGCGCGCCTAACGGAACGTGGCGATTTCGTTCAACCGTTTGCGCTTCAGCTGTGGAACGCGGGCGTCACTCGCCGGATAACCAGTGACCACGATCATCAGCGGCCGCTCGCGTTGCGGCCGCTCCAGTACTGCGTTCAAGAATCCCATCGGACTCGGTGTGTGTGTGAGTGCGACGAGTCCCGCGTTATGCAGTGCTGCCAACAAGAAGCCGGTGGCAATGCCCACTGATTCGTTGACGTAATAGTACGCTCGCCGATTCCCGTGAGCATCCGCACCATACCGTTGCGCGAAAACGGCGATGAGCCAGGGCGCCGTCTCGAGGTACGGTTTGTGCGCGTCGGTGCCTAACGGCGCAAGCGCCTCCAGCCATTCGGCGGGCGCCTTCGCGTAAAAAGCTTCTTCCTCGCGCTCCGCGGCCTCGCGGATACGGCGCTTGACCTCCGGGTCGCTCACGGCGACAAAATGCCATGGCTGCAGATGCGCGCCGCTCGGCGCCGTTCCCGCTGTTTCGATGCACGCCTCGATCACCGCGCGATCGACTGACCGATCGCTGAAGTGGCGAGTCGTGCGGCGCCGCTGCATCTCCGCGGCAAAGGCACGGCTTCTCGCCGTCATCTCCTCCGCGGGATACTCGACGTAGGATGTGAGAGGTTCGAAAGGATACTCAGTCATCGACGGGTCGTGGTGACAGTGGGCAGAAGCTAGCGCTGCGACTCGAACTTGCCGATTACGAACTTTGTTGGACATCTCGCGCCGTCGCGATCCGCGACCGATAGTACGACCATGCTTGCCGTAACGCGCCTGATATCCTGTATTGGCGTCGTAACTCTGCTGGCGTGCGCGCAGTCAACTCAGTCGTCGCCGCGAGTTCAGCCGGGTGAACTGCCGGCGAGCTGGTACGCCGGCGGCGCCGAGTGCAAGGATACCGCACCCTTCCGAGTGCACGCCTACAACAGCGACTTCTTTATCCTGCGCCAAGCCGCGTGCACCAACTTCAAGAAGCCGTTCATCTATCTGATCTTTGGCCGTGAGCGCGCGCTGCTGCTCGACACCGGCGCAGGAAGCGTCGACCTCGCGACACCCATCGACACGTTGATGCGCAATCGGCTGGCGCGAACTGGTGGAGGCCAATCCATCGAGCTCATTGTTGCACACAGCCACGCGCACGGAGACCACGTGGCGAATGACAGCCAGTTCGTCGGCAAGCCTCGAACGCGAGTCGTCGCGCGCGACACCGCGTCCGTGCGCTGGTTCTTCGGCGTCAAGGATTGGCCCGAGGAC
>DATBKN010000366.1:0-3089 GCA_036555845.1 Gemmatimonadaceae bacterium
CGCGCTCCACGTCGCGCAGGACGGCGCGCCAGTTGCCTGCAAGCGCGTGCATGCGCGCACGGGCGGACCAGAGCCGACCATCTTCGGGCGCCCAGCGCAGGCCGCTCGATAATTCGCGTTCGGCGGTGCGCAGTCGTCCGCTGCGTATCGCGAGATCTGCGGCACGCAGATGGAACCAGGCGATCTGCTCGCGCGGCAGCTCTGCGTCGCGCGTGTCGTTGACAGCTCGGCGCAGCACCCAGCGCGCGAGGTCGCCGCGCCCGACAAACTCGAGGTAGCGCGCATAACGAGGGGCGACCGCCAGCGTGCGGATATCGTTACGCAGCGAATCGAACTGCACCCGCGCGTCGTCATATCGTCCCATCTCGACGAGCAATTCCGCGTACAGCGCACGATAACGTGGCTGATACGGATCGCCGTCGACGAGGACACGCGCCGCGGACAGCGCTTGCGGGAACTTGTGCTGTGCCAAGAGCGCCGATGCGTACGTCAACTGTGCTTTGCCGTTGCGAATTTTGCGCAGTGTGAGCGACTCGTCGGCGTAACGTTCCGCCGCACGATAGTCATTCACGTCGCCGGTCTCACGCGCGCGCTGCAGGTACAGGCCAGCGATCATTGCGCGGTCCTCGGCGCTTTGCGGGTCTTCCTTCGCGCGTTTGATGTAGAACTCGATGTCCTTGGAGCGGATCTCGAGCTCCAGGCGCGCACTCTCCGCGTTGCGCGACGCATCGGCGGCGGCGAGACGCGCGGGGCGGGCGAGAGCCCACCAGGCGACGGCGGCGATGAGCGCCGCCGCGCCTAACGAAATATGACTGCGTTTCATGGGTGTGTGGGCGAAGCGACCGGTTAATGCGGTGTCGCGAGGTACGGGAACGTGGTTGTGAATTGCTTGTCGTTCGTGCTCACGTTGTCAGTCGTGAGCGGCATGGTGACGTTCTGATCGCTGAGCAGCGAACCGAAGATCGCGGCCAGCCCGGCGTCGACGACGTCGTCCGTCAGCTTGCGCCCGCCGTAACCGTCGGCGAGTGCCCAGGTGAGCCAGCCAGCGGTGTGGCCGGGTTTGTTGGTCTGCACGATCAGCATGTCAGGCAGCAGCACGCTGGCGATCGTATTCGCGACCTGATCGCTGCGGCCGGCGACGTTCTTGACGAACCCTTTCAGCTCGACGCTGTGATTCGCGACGTCGGTGCTGGGACTGCCGCTGTTGTGGAAGCCGTGGTTCCGCTTGGCGAGGAAGACTTCGCTCGTGAGCGGATTGCCTAACCGCTCGATCTGATCGAAGGTCCGCGTGCTTGGCGCAGTAGTGATGCCGTTGTCATCGTCCGAGCACGCCGATGTGGCGACGAGAACGAGAGCGGACAGCGCGAGAGAGAAGCGCATGGTTGTGGTATCCTATGGAGAGCGAGGGTTATGCCTAACGGCTAATCGTGCCCCACACGCCGATCTTCGGCTGACCGCCGGCGGTGAGCATGGAGACGGGAAGCTCGACGATGATCGCGAGCGTGTTGATGCCGCGCAGGTAGTCCACCGCCTGACCCACCGGACGCCACGCGCTGGCGCTTGGCGATTCCGGGAGCTGCGACAGCGGTCCGCTCACGGGCTTGCGGTCCGGCACGATGCGGAAGAACTGCTCGAGGTCGAGGAAGAACGGGTCGTCGCGCAGACCGGCGAAGACTTGCATCCCGCTCGCCGAGCCGAGGTTGCTGTTGACGTCGCCCGTTAGGCTGGGGTTCGCGTCTCCGACGCTGTTGACCATGCCGGTGGCCGGCGGCGCGATGGGTCCGCGAATCTGAATCTGCTGATTCGCGCCCGTACCCGTGAACGTGAACTGCAGCACGCGATCCTCAACGCCGTCGCCGGTGTTGTCGATCTTGAGCTGATACAGCAGGTTGGGATCGAACGACGCGCTGCCGCTTTGCGCCGGTGTGATCGGCGACGACGTCGTCATAACGAGCACGATGCGGTCCGCCGACGCGCCCGGGAACGCGTAGACGTCATTGATGTCCATGCGAGGCGAGAGCTCGACCTCAGGAGTGTCCTGGTGGTCCGAGGCGAAAAGCGTCGCGGCGCTTATCGCAATCGCGAACGCGAAGACGCCGAAGAGCAGACGGCGCGAGCGCGATGGTAAGGCAAGTGAGTTGTGCATCCGAAAGCTCCAATCGAAGTTCAGGTTGTTGCTTGGCTACGCCGAGGCTGCGCGATTGGATTGGGCGCCTAACGAGCTGACACTGAGGAGTAGGGTTAGGGGTAGGGGTAGGGTAGCAGGAAAGTGGAGCCCGAGTTACTCACTACCCCTACCCCTCTCCCTATCCCTAGAATGTCCGTTCGATCCCTAACGTGAACGTCCTGGGCGCGCCCGGTGTGTAGTGAAGCTCCGTCACCGGGACCGCTTCGCCACGCAACCGCGATGTCGTCGCAAACTGCGCTTCGTTCCAGCGCACGTTGAATACGTTGTCCACGGCCAATCGGATTGTGGACCCCCGCCAGCTAAGCGTGGAGAACGTCTCTATAAGCGTGTAGCCTAGCGCACGCACGCTGTTGTCCTCGTTTGCCGCGCGAGCGCCGATGTGACGCCAGCGGATGCCGGTCGCGACACCACGCGTCTCCGTTGTGCGCAAGCCGCCGGCCGTTGTGATCGTCGGAGCCAAAGGGATGCGATCGGCGCCCTTCGGCTCGTCGCGCAAACGACCGTGGGCGAGGTTCACGTCCGCATCCGCCCAGAGCCACGAGACGAGCCTAACGCGTCCTTCGAGATCGAGACCCGTTCTCCGACTGCGGCCGCTCGACTCGGTCGTCCCCGCGTCGCCGGACCAAACAAGCTCGCTCGTGAGATCGAGCCCCCAGAGCGCTGCGGCCAGCGTGCCACCTTCCCACGTATGCCGCGCACCGACCTCGTAGCCGAGCGCACGTGGGAGGCTCTCGCCCGCCGAGTTGGATCGAACGACGGCGCGAGCGTCGTTGGAATGGAAACCTGCGCCGGCGTTGGCGAAGAGCGACAGCGTCGGCGCCAGCTCGAGCGCGACGGAGCCCTTCGGGCTGATGCGCGAGTACCAGACAGGCGCGAACGCCGCTCTGTGCGTGCGGTCACT
>DATBKN010000367.1:0-17524 GCA_036555845.1 Gemmatimonadaceae bacterium
ACGTAGACAGTGGCCTCAGGCAGGCGTGCAGTGATGACGCCCGCGCAGCCGCCGTGATCGAGGTGGATGTGCGTCATGAGCACGTGACGCAGCGCGTTTTCGTTGCCAGCCAATTCGCGCACGGCAGCCATCAACATTTCAAGCGTCGTCGTCGGTCCTGGATCGATCACAGCCAGCCCATCACTCGTGTCGAGCAGCAGCGCGGCCAAATACTCGGTTTGCCCGAGGTATTCGAGGTCGAGAATGCGAGCGCCGTTCGCGTCCGGTATTGGGATGAGCATGCGGTATTGTCGCGGCATGTGTGGGATCGCGATAGCGGTCGCGTAACGCCCTGCGACCACGTCGTCATTACCGCGGTGCTGGAGCGCCTCCTCGGGTAACAGTGACGGCCGTACTCATAACACTGTAAGTCGAGTGACGCCAATCACTTAAACCAGTCTTTAGTTCGACGAAATGGACTCCCTTCCCAGGCACGCGACCTCGCCGCTTCCGCTTCCGGCGATCTCGGTTCAGCCAACACTAGCGGCACCGCACCGACTCCTGCTCGTTCCACGAGTTTTCGCCGGGGCGACGCTTGGCGTGGCTGTCATCGTGCTGTGCGGATGGCTGTTCAACGTGCCGAGCTTGCGCACGATCGGCTCGAGCGACCAGGCGGCGACGAATCCGACGGTCGCCGTGATGTTGGCGTTAGGTGCGATTGCCCTGTGGCTCGCCGACGCTGAGAAGGACGACACATATCGCGCGGTGCGAATTCTCTGCCTCGGTCTCTTCGGCATCGCGATGGTCTGCTTCGTCGACGCCATCGGCGGTCACAGCATCGGCATCGATCGGCTGCTGTTTGGCAGTGCGATGCAGTCGACAGGCGACGGACGCACGAATCACATCGCCCCCGTTACTGCTGCGGCGATGGTCTTCTTCGCGCTCGCACTGCTTGTCATAGTGCGGAGGTCCACACGCCTGGCGTGGGCTCAGGCCGCCCTGCTCGCGAATCTGATGCTTTCGGGCACCGTGCTACTCGCCTTTGTCTACCATGCCGGCTGGTTCGACAGTGTCGGTGTCGCGACGAGAATGGCGCGACCAACGGCTATCGGTCTGAGTCTACTGACGCTCGGTGCGCTCTCGATGCGGCCGGGTGAGGGACTCACGCTCGTTGTAACGAGCGCTGGACCTGGCGGCGCGCTCGCGCGACGCCTCCTCCCCGCCGGCGTTCTCGTTCCCATCCTGTTAGGCGCGATTCTGCTCAAGGTCGTGCGCGCCGATCTCGTGAAGGCCGATCTTGCGATCATGCTGTTCGTTATCGCGAGCGTGCTGACGTTTACGGCTCTCATCGGCTGGAATGCCACGCAGGTCCATGAGAGTCACGAGGTGCGCCGCCACGCCGAGGACGCCCTTCGCGATAGCGAAATTCGGTTCCGTCTGCTTGCCGAGAATGGGAGCGACGTGGTGAGCTTGCATGACCTCGATGGCCGCGCGCTCTACGTGAGCCCCAGCTGCGAGCGTGTCTTTGGCTTCTCGCCCGAGGAACTGGGCCGCATGCGCCCATTCGCCATTGTGCATCCGGAAGATCGGGCCCGGGCGACTGCGCATCACGAAGCGCTACTACGCGGTGAGCCAGTGACGGCGCTGACCTGCCGTCATCTGCACAAGTCGGGACGGCACGTGTGGGTGGAAACGTCCTGGCGTCCGATTCTCAACCGCGCGGGGAAGATCGTTAGGCTGCAGGCGGCCTCGCGCGACGTCACCGAACGTCGTGAATACGAGCGCCAGCTCGAAGAAGCGCACGCCAAGTTGAGCGCCCAGCAGGATCGTCTCATCGACGCCAACTCTCGGCTGGAAGCGCTCGCCTCGCTCGACTCGCTCACCGGGCTCAAGAACCGGCGCGCATTCGAGGAGCGTCTGCAAGAAGAGATCTCACGTGCCCGGCGCAGCAAGGAATGTTTCGCGCTATTGCTGCTGGACATCGATCACTTCAAGAACTTCAACGATTCGTTCGGCCACCCGCGTGGAGACGACGTGCTCAAGTCGGTTTCGCGCGTGCTATCGCGCAGCGTGCGCGACGCGGACTTCATTGCGCGATACGGCGGCGAAGAGTTCGCGATCATCCTTCCGGATACCGACCGCGACGCCGCGAAGTTGATGGGTGAGCGACTTCGCGTTGCGATCGAAGAGAACGCCTGGGACGCAAGGCCCATTACCGTGAGCGTTGGTGCTGCGGCCTGGCTTGACGGTGCGAGCGCAGAATCGCTCATCGATCAGGCCGATCGCGCGCTGTATCGCTCGAAGCAGGCGGGAAGGAATATCGTAACGCTTGCTGACGCTGCTTAGCTAAAAGCCGCTGTCAGCTCTTTTTCTTTTGCAGCTCCTGCGCCACGCGTTCCACGGCTGCCATGACCCGAAGCAGATTCCCACTCCACAACTTCGCGATCTGCGCTTCTGTGTAGCCCCGCCTAACAAGTTCCACCGTCACATTGAGTGTTTCGCTCGCATTGCTCCAACCTTCCACGCCGCCGCCACCGTCGAAGTCCGACGAGATGCCGACGTGGTCGATGCCGATGAGCTTTACGGCGTAATCGATGTGATCCACGAAGTCCGCAACGGTCGCACGAGCGGGTGGCGGAAACTTGCTGTCGATCTCCTGCATCCGCGCTTGATAGGCGTCGCGCCGCTCTTGCGGGAGCGCCGCGATCGCTGCACCGCCCCCGCCGCCACCGCCTCCACCGGGCGCTGCCGTTGGGAGACCGAACTCGCTGCGCAGCTTCGTAATCGCTTCCTGCCGGTCGGGCGAAACGGGCGGGCACTTCACGTAACTCGAGAATGCCACCGTCTGCATCACGCCACCGTTTTTCTTGAGCGCCTGCAGCTGCTCGTCGTCCATGTTGCGTGAGTGATTGCACAGAGCGCGCACCGCGGAGTGCGACGCAATGATTGGCGCCCTGGAGAGCGCCACGGTCTGCAGCATCGACTCTTTGGATGGATGCGACACGTCGACCATGATGCCCAGCCGATTCAGCTCGGCGATGACCTGCCTGCCTAACGGACTCAGGCCATTCCACTTCCACACGCCGTCGCGCTCGCCTGTGTTCGAGTCCGACAGCTGCGAGTGGCCGTTATGCGCCAGCGAGAGATAGCGAGCGCCGAGGTCGTAGAACTTCTGGACGTTGGCGACGTCTTCGCCTAACGGGTAGCCGTTCTCGACGCCGATGAGCGCGACTTTCTTCCCCGACGCGGCGATGCGGCGTACGTCGCCGGCTGTGTACGCGATTGCAATGCGGTTTGGGGCGATCTGCTCGGCGAGTCGGTGGATCGCGGCGAACTTCTGCACGGCGGCCGCCATGGCGCGCTCGTAGCCGGCGCTCGTGAAATCGTTGGCCTGGCCGACAAAGACGATGAGAAAGACGGCGTCGAGCCCACCCTCTTCCATCTTCACGAGGTCGACCTGCGTGCGCAGTCGCTGCGTGTAGTTCGTGTCCGCCGTAAAGTTGGACGGATTGATGTCGACGTGGGTGTCGAGCGCGATCACGCGCTCGTGAATGGCGCGAGCCTTGGCCACGAGGGCCGGATCGGCAGCTTGCGCCTGAACGGCGAGAAGAAGTGGGATGAGCAGCATGTTCAGCCTGTGAGCCAAGAGCTAAGAGCTTATGCCCGGGCGACAACGCCCGCCAGCAGTTGGCAGATCAGCGCGCCCACGACTGCCATGGAAAAGCCCCAGATCATGAGCTGCTTGAATAGGTACCTGGCGATCGCATTGTCCGTCACCGCGGCCACACAGAGCGCGCCTAACGTGGAAAGCGGAGACACGTCCACGAGCGAAGATCCCACGTTGATGCTGAGCGCCACCGCGAGCGGATCGCCGCCGCCTACCTTCGTCACGAGATCGCTCACCGTGGGAAGGAACGCAGGGAGCACGACACCAGAAGTACTGCTGTACGTCGAGATCAGTCCTGTCACGAAGGCAATTACGCCATTGACGGTCTTGGGCGAAGCCAGGCGGGCCAACATCGACGTGAAGAGATCCATCCCGCCCGTTTTCTCGAGCAACGCGATCAGCACCGAGACTCCGCACACCATCAAGATGACGCCGATCGGCATGAGCTTGAACGCGGCGCGTTCGTCAGCCAGTCGCAAGACGATAATCAGGCTCGCCGCCGCGAAGGCGCCGAGGCCGATGTTCAGCTTGAAGCCGACGACAGCCACGATCCATCCGAGCAGGACGGCGCTTGTTAGGCGCTGTGGTGTCGTGAGCGGCGCGTCCGTCGGCAGGTCGCTTGCAGCAGCGGGCGCAGTCATGCCATCGGCTGCGCGCATGCGCGTGGCGAAGAACATGTAAGCGACCGCAGCGACAAGGACGTGAGCGAAAAGGCTCCACAGCCACACCTTCATCTCGTGACCACCAACCCCGGCCTCGGCCATCTTTGTATTCGCGACGACGCCGACGGCGCTCACCGGCGACAGGTTGCCCGAGTTCGCGCCCATCGCAACCATGAGCGCGATGAGAAAGGGTGACAGCCCGGCGCGCTGGCCGATGACCATCGCCATCGGCACGACGAGGGCCGTCGCCGCGATGGCCCCAGGTCCGGCGCTGGCAATCACCGCAGCGATAAGAAAGAATACGAGCGGGAGCAGATAGCGATTGCCGCCGGTTCGCCTAACGGCGCGATGCGCCAATGCCGCCAGCGTTCCGTTCGCCTCGGCGAGGGAGAATAGTAGCGTGACGCCGGCTAACGTGAGAAAAAGCGACGACGGGAAACCAGCGATCACATCCTCAGCTCCGAGGCCGGCGGCATACACGCCGATCAGCCACGCGAGCGCGATCGCGACGAGGCCGACATTAATCTCCGTCGTGATCGAGAGGACGATCGCGACGAGAAGTGCGATCAGCGAAAGGACGGCTGTGTTCATGCCTGCGGCGCAGGCAGCAGATGCCGCTGGACCTTACCTAACGCATTACGCGGCAGTGAGTCCACGCGGATGAAGGCACGTGGGCGCTTGAATGACGCGAGCTGTCGCTCGCACACGGCGGCCAGATGCGCGTCGTCGATGGTCCCTTCGCCCACCACGTAGGCCACCGGCACTTCACCCCGCGCCGCGTCGGCGACCCCGATTACAGCGGCCTCGCGCACGCCCGGACACTCGAGCAGCACTTCTTCAATCTCTCGTGGATAGATGTTGAAGCCGCCGGAGATGATGAGATCACCGCTCCGTCCGCGCAGCGTGTAGTAACCGTCCGCCGAGCGTTCCGCGAGGTCTCCCGTGCGGAACCAGCCGTCGACGAAGGCCGCGCGGGTGGCGTCCGGGTTGCGCCAGTACCCGGAAAAGACGTTAGGCCCTCGCACCTGCAGCTGACCGACCTCCCCGTCGGCGACAACATCGCCGTCGGAGTCCACGATGCGCGCTTCGACGCCGGGGAAGGGAATTCCGACGCTCCCTGCTCGACGTTCGCCGTCATACGGATTGCCGATGTTCATGAGCGTTTCGCTCATGCCGTAGCGTTCCAGGATCGTATGTCCGAAGCGTTCGCGGAACTCCTCCAGCACACGCGCGGGGAGCGGCGCCGATCCGGAGACGAACAGGCGCATCCCTCGGCCGATTGCGGCGCACACGTTAGGCGGCCATTCGAGCATGCGGAAGTACATCGTCGGCACGCCGAAGAAGATCGTCGGTCGCCATTCGCTGAACCACTCGATCGCGCGCGTCGCGTCGAACCGCTCGACGAGCCGCATGCGGCAACCGCTGAGGAGCCAGGAGCAGACGCCGTTACCCAGTCCGTGCACGTGAAAGAGCGGCAAGGCGGCGAGATAGCAATCGTTGGCTGTGACGCGCCAACTCGACACGAGATTGCGGGCGTTGACGGCAAAGTTTGCGTGCGACAGCACAGCGCCCTTTGCGCGTCCCGTCGTGCCTGACGTGTAGACGATGCCAGCGGGCCAGTCCGCTGCGCCTCGAACGAGCTTCTCCAGTGGGGCGCGAGTCTCCGCAGCCGCGCTCAATTCACGAGCCGTCCAGCGTGTGACATGAGGCGGCAGATACGCGGCCAGTTCGTCTGTCGTTACGACGGCACGCGGCTCCGCGTCGCCGAGGATGTGCGTGAGCTCGCGCTCGCGATACAGCACGTTCACCGGCACGACGATGGCGCCGAGTTTGAGCGTGGCGAGGAAGCTGTCGATGAACGCGACGCTGTTAGGCATGAACAGCACGACGCGGTCGCCGGCCGTGACGCCCCGCGCCGCGAGCTCGGCGGCGAGGCGATTCGAGCGCTCATCAAGCGCACCGAACGTCAGCGTCTGTAGACGGCCGTCGATTTCAGTGTCCAGCGCTGATTCGTTTGCGCGTTCCTTGAGACTTTGCGCGAACAGGTCGGGCAGGAACATGCCGCTTCAGCGGCAGGCGACGCGCCACGCGCGCACCGAGGCTCGTGGCGGCGGGATGTTGCCACTCGCGACCAGGGCTGTCGCTCGGCCGGTGACCGTGTCTGCGAAGGTGCGCGGTTTTCGCGCGAAGATGATCTCGACCCCGACGGGCCACCACGATGGGAAGAGCAGCAACGTGGTGTCGTTAGGCGCAGCGTCGGATGCCCACTCGCGTCCACCAGGTGCTTTGAGGAGTGCGGAGTCGAGTGGCGCCGTGCTATGGCCTGCAGTGGCGAGGTCCAACGCGGGCTTCCATGTGCCGAAGGTGAACCCGAAGCATTGCGCGCTATCCGCCGCCACACTCTGCGCCGCCGCATTCGTGCTTGCCGCAGCCAGCGTGACGATCAAATGACACCGCAGAACGAGTCTAGATGAACTGCTTTTCACCGCAGAGAACGCCGAGAACGCAGAGGGATGAGAATGAAAGACATTGACCGCACTACCGGTCAAGTAGTCGACGCAGCCATACGCGTTCACTCAAAGTTAGGCCCCGGCCTGCTCGAAAGTGCGTATCGCCTCTGTCTCGCCCATGAACTCAGGAAGCGTGGCTATCAAGTGCGGCTAGAAACACCCCTGGATATCCTGTACGACGGAGTGCGAATAGAGGCAGGCTATCGGCTCGACATTCTCGTGGAGGGCGCGGTCTTGGTTGAAGTAAAGGCAGTCACCAAACAGCATCCTATCCATGAAGCGCAGCTCTTGTCTTACTTGAAGTTGGGCGACTATCGCGTCGGACTGCTAATCAACTTTCACGTGCGACAACTAAAGAACGGAATTACGCGGATGGTGAACCGGCTTGAGCATTCACCATCACGTTCTCCCCTGCGTTCTCCGCGTTCTCTGCGGTGATAAGCAGTTAAGGACTAGGTCGCGCGAGAAGGAGTCGGGCCTGCTCGAGGAGCGCATTCGCGGCGGCATCTGCTGCGATCTTCGAGTAATTAGTCGTATTGTATGCTGCGATTACAGCATCGCGCGTCTTCGGATTGATGTACAGAAACGCGCGGAATCCCGCCTGACTCCCCGTATGCCCAACGACCGTCGTCTCGCCGCGCGGATGAATGAAGAACGACAGACCCATACCGTCACCCTTCTTTCCCTCCTCACCGCCGTACGGCACAACGGTATGCCACATCTCCTCGAGGCTCGAGCGCTTGAGCACCATGTTGTACAGCCGCGCACGCGTGGAATCGCCTAACGTGGAGTTGGTGAGAAAGGCGACATACGTCGCGAGATCGGCCGCCGGCGCGTTCCAGCCGCCGTTCGGGATCGTGATTCCCGGATCGAAATCGCGGCCATTCGCCTTCACGCGCAGCCGGCCGCTCGAGTCGTCGGTCACGTAATAGTTGTTCGAACGGTTGCGCTCCAGGTGGTACGGCGTCCCGCCGAAGTAGCTGCGCGTCAGGCCTAACGGCGTCAGGATGTTCTTTTGCACATAGTGCGACCACGGGTCCCCGCTCAGCTGCTCGATAATACGCGCCAGGTAAATGAAAGCAGGGTTGCTGTAGCCGAAGCGCGACCCCGGCGCGAAGTGGATCTTCATGTACGGCATCATCGCCACGAGCTGTTCCCAGCGAGTCGGCTCGAACGGTTCCCAATCGGCGCCCGAATCCCACGGCCACGTCGGATTTTGAAAGCCGGCGCTGTGCGACATCAGCATGCGGATCGTGATCCCGTCCATGGAGCCGAAGGGGTTGTGCACCTGACGCAGCTCGGGCAGGTAGTTGGTGACGTGATCGTCCAGCGTTAGGCGGCCGCGATCGCGCAGCTGCATGATGCTGATGGCCGTCAGCGTCTTCGTAATCGATCCCCAGTGGAATATCGTGCTGCTGTCCACGCGCTCGCCGCGCTCGCGGTCAGCCATGCCGCGATTGTGCCACGCGACGACGCGGCCGTCATGTATGAACAGCGTGCTTGCGCCGACGACAGAGTCCGCCAGGCAGTACGCATCGAACGCGCGCACGAAAGCATCCCACGCAGCAACTCCAGCGCGAGCTGCCGCAGGCTGCTGCCGTTGGCCAAGAGCCAAGCGTGGAGCGGCGATGCACGCGAGTGCCAACGCGAGAGCCGGGAATCGACGGGCCATGATGATCACCTAACGATTGTCGAGGAGGCTTACCGCGACCGCCGCCGCTTCGTCCGCCGACGGCACTACGCGTATCTTGGCGCCTGGAAGCTCCCAGAAGAAGCGTGACGCTGCTTCACTAGGCGACACCAGCACGACCGGACGACCGTTTTTGACCGCGAGCGCCACTTCGGAGGCCGTGCCGGGCCCTTCCACGCCGCACGCGAAGACGACGTCGCTCGAGAGCACGTTCACGTTGTTGCGCCCATGCCCGAGATCGGTGCGAATCGCGATATCGACAAATGCCGAAGGAGACTCACCGGCGCTTGGCAGGATCCCAATCGTTAGGCTGCCACGCACACGCTTTGCGCCGCGCAGCGCTGCTTCCATCACACCCAACGGCCGCCCGCCAGTGAGAACGACCCAACCCCGTTCCGCGAGTAACTGGCCAAGACGTTCCGCATCCCGTACGTGTGCCGGCGCGGCATCGGCCGCTCCCATGATCCCGGCTACGGGGCGCCGTCCCCTGGCCACGAGCTGATCCGTCGCGTCGCTCACGTGCCAAACTTGCTCGCTCGATCGCCGAGGCGCTACAGACCGTCACACTGGCGCCCCTGCGGCGGCTCCGGCATGTTATCCGGTCGTGCGACATCGCCTAACGGGACACCGCTGGAGACCTCGATGCACAGGAACCTCGCCGCCGCTTTCATCCTGACAACCCTCGCCGGCACGCCGGCGACGGCTCAGCGCCCCATCAAAGTCTTCATCTCCGTGGATATGGAGGGGATCACCGGCGTCGTATCGCCCGAACAACTCGGCCCCGAGGGCTTCGAGTATCAACGATTCCGCGAGTTCATGACCGCAGAAGCACTCGCGGCCATCGAAGGCGCGCGCGAAGCCGGCGCGACGCAGTTCGTCGTGGCCGACTCGCATGGCAACATGCAAAACCTGCTCATCGATCGCTTTCCGACCGACGTAACGATCATCCGCGGCGGAAACCGCCCGCTGTCCATGATGCACGGCATCGATTCCACTTTCTCCGCCGCGATGTTCATCGGCTATCACTCGGCGACGACGAACATGCAGGGAGTCCGCGCGCATACGATGTCCAGCGCGACGTTCGCCGGCGTTTACCTCAACGGTCGCCCCATCGCCGAATCCGGAATGAACGCAGCGATCGCAGGTTCCGTGGGAGTTCCGGTCGTGCTCGTGAGCGGCGACGAGTCCGCCGTCGGCGAAGTGCGTACGCTGCTCGGCGACGTCGAAGGGGCCGTCGTCAAGCACAGCATCGGCTTTCACTCAGCGGCAACGATGACGCCCGCCGCAGGCCAGGCGCTGATCAAAGAACGCGCCCGCGCCGCCATCACGCGACTGCGCGAGTTCAAGCCGCATCGCGTGAATGGTCCGTACACGCTCGACATCGTGTATAAGAACTACCTGCCGGCTGAGGTGATGGCACTGCTGCCTGGTATCGAGCGCCGCGATGCGCACACGATCCGCTACTCTGCGCAGAGCGTGCGAGACGTGTCGCGCTTCCTGGTCTTTTCGACGAGCTATCGGTCGGACCTGACGCCGTAGCGTAATGATGGATGCCCGCCAGCGCCTAACGAGCTCACTCGAAGGCAAATACCGCGTCGAGAGGGAGCTCGGGTCCGGTGGTATGGCTACCGTCTACCTGGCGTATGACGTTAGGCACGATCGCAAAGTCGCGCTCAAGGTGCTCCGCGCCGACCTGGCTGCCACGCTCGGCATGGAGCGCTTTCTCCGCGAAGTCCGCATCACCGCATCGCTCAACCACCCGCATATCCTGCCGCTCCTCGATTCCGGCGAGGTCGACGGGCAGTTGTACTACGTGATGCCTTACGCGGAGGAGGGCACGTTACGCGAGCGGCTGCGGCGGGAAACGCAGATGCGTGTGGAATCGGCGGTTGCGATCACCGCTCAGGTCGCGAGCGCCCTTTCGCATGCGCACGCGCGCGGCGTGCTGCATCGCGACATCAAGCCAGAAAACATTCTGTTCCAGAGCGGGCATGCTGTCGTCGCGGACTTTGGCATCGCTCGGGCAATCTCAGCGGCGGCTGGAGATAACCTCACGGCCACTGGCCTTGTACTCGGGACGCCAGCCTACATGAGCCCCGAACAGACCAGCGGAGCCACTGAGCTCGACGCACGCAGCGACCTCTATAGCCTGGCGTGCGTCGCGTACGAGATGCTGGTTGGAGAAGCGCCGTTCACCGGACCGACGGCGCAGGCCGTGCTCGCGCGGCGCATGATAGAATCACCGCGTCCTGTCAGTGCGACTCGTGCGACAGTGCCGCCGAGTGTCGATACAGCAATCGCGAAGGCGCTCGCTCGCACACCAGCCGATCGCTTTGCTTCGGTCGCAGAGTTCGCGTCGGCGATGTCGCCAGCGAGCGAGCCGAAACAGGTTGTGGCCGGTCAACGCGTTAGGCGCTGGCTGGTATTGACGGCAGCCGTCGCAGCCGTTCTCGCGCTTGCCTGGTGGGCGAAGTGGCACTTCGGCAGTGCCGGCCCATCGGCAGCCAATGCGCCGCGCATCGCCGTCCTCCCATTCGAGAACCTCAGCGGACCTGACGACGAGCCATTTGCCGCGGGGATCACTGATGAGATCACGAGTCGCCTCGCCGAAATCGGTGGATTGCGCGTCGTCTCACGCACGAGTGCGAAACGCTTCGCGAAACGCGACATGAGCGTCGCGGAGTTAGGCAAGGCGCTCGATACAGACTACATCTTGGAAGGAACAGTGCGAACAGAGCGTGCGGCCGGCGCAGCCGCGAGCGCACGCGTCTCCCCGCAACTCGTGCGCGTGGCGGACGACGTCCACGTCTGGCAACAACGCTTCGACGCCTCGCTGACGCCGGGTGCCATCTTCGGTATTCAAGCTGACATTGCCGAACGCGTCGCCGCCGAATTGCGCGTCAGTCTTGCGCAACCAGAGCGAGCGCGCATCTCCAAGATCGCGACGAACGACAGCGCTGCCTATCGACTGTATCAACTGGGCCGATTTCACTGGGATAAGCGCGACAACGAGAGCCTGCTCCGCGCGATTCAATACTTTGGCGAAGCTGTAGCCCGCGACTCACTCTTCGTGGAAGCGCACACTGGGCTCGCGGCAGCGTCACTCGCCTACGGTCTTCTGTTCACGCCCGACTCCGGATCTCAGGCCGCGGCCACTGCTCACAACGCCGCTCGACGCGCCGTCGCACTCGACGCTTCGTCAGCCGCTGCTCAAGCAGGTTTTGGCTTCGCGCTGATGGTCGCCGATTGGGATTGGACTGGCGCCGACTCGGCGTTCAAGCGCGCGATTGCGATCGACCCAGACTATGGCCCCGCACGATACTGGTACACGCAGTTGCTTTGGCTGCAAGGGAAATACAGCGAAGCGCTGGAACAGGCGCAGCGCGCAGTCGCTGTCGATCCGCTTTCAACGGTTGCTTACCTCGCGTATGGCAAAAGCCTGCGGTTTCTTGGCCGGCGCGAGGAGTCGGTCGCAGCGCTGAAGCGATCCGTAGAGTTGCAGCCCACAATGTATTTGTCACACCAGGCGTTGGCCGAGGCCTATGCACAGATGGGCCGCGCACCGGAGGCGTACCTGTCGGTACGCGGATACCTAACGAGCCTGTCTCCCGGTCGTGCCATTGACGACTCAGTGCTGGACGCTATGGTCAACATCTCAGGCGGAAAGGCCCTGGCTTCGCAAATCGGCCACGCCCTGGAACCACTCGGTGTGCACCTGCCACACTCGCAGGCCGCGAGCTGGTTCGCGTTCTCGGGCCATCGTGACAGTGCATTCGCGCGTCTCGCAAGAGTGACGCGGCTGCACAGCCTCGACTTGTTCAGCGTCATCCCGCTTGTCGAACCGTACCTGAAGGAAGACAGCCGCTGGGCGCCATTCCTCCAACGCGTCGGTCTCGTTAGACGTTAGGCTCATGCCCGTCCTCATCGAGGCGGCGATCGACTCGCCGGCCGCTGCCGAGCGCGCGGTACTCGAAGGATCCGGTCGCCTCGAGGTGTGTGCGCGTCTCGATCTAGGCGGCCTAACGCCTCCTCTCGAGCTGCTGCGGCACGGCCTTTCCCTCGGCGTTCCGCTCGTCGCGATGGTGCGCCCGCGCGCGGGAAGTTTCGTCTACTCGGGTGCCGACGTGCAGCAGCTCATGCGTGACGCTGCCGCGATGCGCGATGCGGGAGCGCATGGCGTCGTCTTCGGGATGCTCACGCCTGATCACACAATAGACGAAGAGGCGGTGACAGCCCTCCTTCGGATCTGTTCCGGAATCGCTACGGTCTTCCATCGCGCGTTCGACGCCACCCCTGGCGCTCAGGCGGCCCTGGAGACGCTCATCGAGTGGGGCGTCACTCGCGTGTTGACGTCAGGGCATGCCAAGACGGCCGCGGAAGGCGCCGAGGCGCTGGCGACCCTCACCGAACACGCTGCCGGTCGCATACAGGTCCTGCCAGGCGGCGGCATCCGCGCGCACAATGTCGCAGATATCGTTAGGCGAACGCGCGTGACGCAGGTTCACGCTCGTGGCACCGAGCCCGGCGTCATCGCGAGCATCAAGCAGGCGCTGGGAGCCATGTGAATCGAAGGAGAAAAGTGGAGGTGGCAATCGAATGGTACGCGGGAAGTTCGTGCGTCGGCTATCGTCACGCACACACCTTCACACCCTCTACCGATGAAGCCGCGCGCACCAAAATCCTTCAAAGACCTCTGGGTCTGGCAGCAGGGCATGGCTCTGACCCTCGCCATCCACAAGCTGACGGAGCAAGCGGCGCCTGCCGACAAGTCGGGCGTTGTCATTCAGTTGCGGCGCTCAGCCATTGCCGTACCGGTCAACGTGGCGCGCGGCCACGGTATCGGACGCCCGGGAGCGTTCGTTCGCGCCCTGTTGCGTGCCTACGGTGCCACGCAAGAAATCGAAACGCAGCTCCACATCGCCAGCGAACTGGGAATTGTCGCACCAGGCGCTGCAGACGGTGTTCGGCTATCAAACGACGAGATCAGCCAGGTCCTCCTGAACATGCTCACGTCATTCCCGCTCGCACACGGATTCGACGTGGGCTAGCTGACTCGCAGTCGTTCCAGCTGCCGGTCGTGCAGTCGGCTCAACGTCACCTGAGCAGTGAGCGCGCCGATGAACGCCAGAAACATGTCCCACTGTGTATCCCACACGTCGCCCTGCGTCCCAAGGAAGTCTGTTGCGGCCTCGCCGCCTAACAACGCGGACCACCATTCGATGAACTCATAGCACGCGCTGAAGGCCAGGCAAATCGCCACGACGATCACGAAGAGCCACTTGCCCTGTCGCAGTGGCGATGTGCGCAGCAGGATTTCGCGCGCCAGAATCGCCGGAACGAAGCCCTGGGCGAAGTGCCCCAGGCGATCGTAGTGATTGCGCGCGAAGCCAAACAATTCCTGCACCCAAAAACCCAGCGGGACGCGCGCGTATGTGTAGTGGCCGCCAACCGCGAGTATGATCGCGTGCAACGCCAGGAGCGTGTACAAGAGCGGCGTTAGGGGGAACCGCTTGTAGGTGAAGATCAGAATCGGCGCGCCGATCAGGATCGGAAATACTTCCAGCCACCACGTCGTGCGGTCGAAGGGACCGATCCCCGACCAGATCAGCACCAGCGCAACGACTGCCAGGAGCGCCAGCGGATTGCGCGGTTTCACGCGCGCCAGTATGCGCTCAGCAGTTACCTGTCCGCAAGGCTCGCCTAACGCTAGCGTCCCGAATCAGGCCGGACCCGGCGCACGCCCCAGCTCACGAGAAACAGCGCACCGAGGAAGAAGAGCGCGCCACTGATCAATACGTACGTACCCGGCTCCATCTGCCCACCAGTGGCAAACACGTATCCCACACCCAGCGCGACGTACAGCAGCCCGCCGAGGAGCTCGGAGCGCCATGCAATCAATAGGACGCCGACCAGAAACGCAGCCGGAATCAGGTGTATCACAAACGCGCCTACGGTGGTCCACAAGTCCGCGCCGGCACTCAGCACGTCCACAGCGAATAGCGCGATGAAGAGTGCGTAGGCACCCGCGAGGAACCGTGGCACAGTCGGCCATGCTTTTCGGGCTAGCGCCGTCATAGAAGCTCCCAGTTACGCTGACATAGAATCGGCCGCGGCGCCGCCCATGGCATCCGGCGAACACCGCACAGGGCGTACGGACATCACGGACTCCTCTAAGCCCCCGTCGAGCGCTTGCCGAGGGACCACGGCTCCAGCGTAAGTCGCCGTGGCGACTGGCGAAACGCCTAGGCCTACGCACATCGTAGTACGCCTTACGGCGCGGCGATTTCGAACCGCTTCGCTGCCACTCGTCCAAGAGGTCGCCATCATGTTCGGCAAGTTCTTTCGCGCGATCGCGGCGCAGCTCAACAAGCTCGCCAACTTCTTCTTCGAGTCCGATCCCATCGCCGTTATGCAGCTGGAAGTCGATCAGGCGACGGAAAGGTTGAAGGAGGGCCGCAAAGGCCTCGAGATCTATCGCGGGCTCGTCGAGACCGTGGCACGTCAGGTCGCGAGCGGCAAAGCCAACGCCGCGCAGCTCGAGGCGCAGATCAAGGCGCATCTCAAAGCCGGCAACCGTGATATTGCCGGTCAGCTCGCGGTCCAGCTTCAAAAGACACAGACCGAGCTCGCCGCCAATCAGGGGCAGCTCGAGATGCACGAAACCGCCTATCAGAACAACCTGGTCAAGATCCAGAAGGCCAACAAAGACATCATCAAGGTTCGCGAGAAGATCCAGAAGTACCACGCCGAGCTCAAAATGAGTGCGGCCGAAGCCGAGATCGCGAAGCTCTCCGAGTCGTTCGAGATGAACGTGACGACGAACTTTGGCGAAATCGAGAACGTCATTCAGCGCCAGATCGACACGAACCGCGGAAAGGCGCGCGTCGCGGTCGACATGTCGTCGCGGGGCATCGAGCAGATCAAGGCCGAAGAAGCCGCAGAGAAAGCGATGGCTGAAGACCTGCTTACGAAGTACGAAGTGCAGCTAGGGCTCAAGTCGCCAGAAACCGCGCCGATGGCGGAGACGGCGAAGAATCTGGGTCCAGCGCTCGACAAGACATAAAGATCAAAACAAGGAGCTTTGGGTCGCGCGTCGCGAGTAGCGGGTTGCGAGGACGAGATGATCACCAATGCCAACGCAACGCAGCGCAGAGCCGAGATGTGGCACCCCACACGTCCTCGAGACTCGGCACTCGAAGCTCGGGACCCAAAGCTCCTTGTTTTACATAGGAATGACCCTGCAGCCTAACGACTAACGCAGATACCACAAATGTCAAACGGCAAACCACGTCCAGCGTTCTACCTCGTGATGCTGGTCATAATCGCCGGCCTGCTGTACTTCGGCGTCAGGCGATTCGGCGGCGGCAGATTTGGCGGCGACTCGACGTCCGTCGGCGCGTCCGATCTCGACTCCCTGCGCGGCGGCATGGAGGCGCCTGACGACAAGAGCCTAACGACTGTCAAAGAGTACACGTATGTCCCCGGTGCCAAGCTGCCGGAAGTGAAGGGAACGTCGGCGTACGAGCCCATGAAAGACAACACAGTCCGCATGGCGCTCAACGTCTGGGCGGGCTGGGCACCGGTCATCATGGCCAACAACGGCTTCGCGGCGCAAAAACTGTGGAAGGCGCCCGGCGGCAAGACGTTCAAGCTCGAGCTGGTGCTCATCGACGATCCGATCGCGATGCGCGACGCCTACGCGTCAGGCAAAGTGCACATCGGCTGGGCCACGCTCGACATGGTCCCGCTCTTCGTCGAGCAGCTGCGCAAAGACTCGCGCACGATGCCCCGCGTCTACCAACAGATTGACTGGTCCAACGGCGGCGACGGCATCGTCTGCCGCGAAAACGTCAAGTCGGTCAGTGACCTTCGCAACAAGACCGTCGTACTCGCGCAGAATTCGCCGTCGCACTTCTTCCTGCTGAACACGCTGATTTCAGGCGGCGTCCAGCCGAGTGAAGTCGATGCGAAGTTCACGCAGGACGCTTTCCAGGCCGCCGCAGCGTTCAACGCCGATCGCAAGATCGCCTGCGCGGTCAGCTGGGCGCCGGACGTCTACAACCTGGCCGAAGCAAAGGGCAATCGCATGCTCGTGAACACACAGACGGCGAACAAGCTCATCGCCGACGTGTGGTTCGCACGCGCGGATTTCGCCAAAGACAACGCCGCCATCATCGAAGGACTCGTGCGCGGAATCTTCGAAGCGATGGAGGCGCTCAAGTCGCAGGACGCGAAGGCGCAAGTCTCGAAGCTGATGGCGACAGGCTACTCGATTCCTGAGACCGACGCGCTCTCGATGTTAGGCGACGCGCACGCGACGAACTACGCAGAGAATCGCGAGTTCTTCATGAATCAGAACAACCCGACCAACTTCGAGCGCACGTGGAACACGGCCTACTTCCTGTATCGCAGAATCGGCAGCGTCTCCGGCAACCCCGTGCCCTTCGACCAGGTGATGGATTTCTCCGTTCTACAAAAACTCGGCGGCGAAACGTTCTACGCAAACCAGAAGAATGAATATCAGGTTCAGTTCGTGCCGACGTCCGCGACGCAGGTGCAGGCCGAGAGCGACGAAATCCTAACGAAGACGATCGTCATCCAGTTCTATCCGAACTCGGATGACATCGAGAAGATGATCGTGAAGACCGAAGGGGGGAAAAACGAGCAGGTGCTCTACGACCCCAACGTTCCTGCCGTCCTCGAAGAAGCTGGAAAGCTTTCCGGACAGTTCGGCGCCGCGCGAATCGTTCTCGAGGGGCACACCGACGCCTCCATGAAGAACACCGGAAGCGTGACCTCGGCGGACGTGCAGGAGCTGTCACTACGGCGCGCGAACGCCGTGAAGCAGGCACTCATTCGCAAATTCCCGTCGCTGCAGCCTAACCAGTTCACCACCGTTGGCAAAGGATGGGATCGTCCGGCCGATCCCAATGATCCTTTGAACCACGCCAAGAACCGACGAGTCGAGATCAAAGTCTACCCCTTGGAGGCCAAGTAGCCGCGATGGAACCGGCGG
>DATBKN010000368.1:0-7502 GCA_036555845.1 Gemmatimonadaceae bacterium
ACACGGTAAGCATGGAGCAGGGACGCCGACTGAGTGAGAGTCGTGTTCAAAACCACTTCGCTCATCGTGCGCTTCGTATCCTTATACTCCACGAACCCGCGGTGAAAACCAGCGGAGTATCCGGCCGCGAGCCAATTCGACACGAACGCGGCTGTTGCGTAACCCTTTGTTTGCAGCTCTTCCGCCAGTGTGCGATGCGCCCCGTCTATCGGCGAATTCCAGTCTCCGCTCTGCGCCGACGCGTACTGGCCGGTGAGCATTCCCGCGTGCGAAGGTAGCGTCCACGGAGCAGTCGAAAGCGCGAGATCAAAGACCACAGACTTGCGCGCGAGCGAATCGAGGAACGGCGTCGTCTCCCTGTGATACCCGTAGAGCCGGAAGCTCATCGCGCGCGCAGTGTCCCAGACAAGCAATACGATGTTCGGCGCGTTCGCCGTTGCGGGCGGACGCCTATCCATGGCGCGCCGCATAACGAGCGCGCGACGACCCTCGAAAGCGGAAATGAGTGCTACAAATCCAACGGCCAGCGCGGCGCCGCCCAGCACGGTCACCCTGACCAGCGCCTCAGGGTTCTTCGCGGCGATGCGAGACAGTTGATAGCCCAAAGCGAGAGCGACGACGAGCCAGGCAAGGCTGTGAATCCTGGGAAACAGAATCAGGACGGAGAACGTCATCAGCGTTCCCCACAACCAAGCTGTGAAGCGGGGGCTTATGCCTCGCGGCAGCAGCGCTGCGACGACGCCGAGCGGGAACGAGACCGCGGCGAAAACTGTCAGGTAGCCAGCCGGCACCATCCAGACGACGTCCCGCGCGAACCAACTCCATGAAAACCGACCCAGGACGTCTCGCGAGAATGTGACAATCGCCAGGTGCAGGGCAGCGGTTGCAAGCGCCGCCACGGCCCCAGCGAGCATGTGGCGCGGAATCCGCGCGAGGCGCTGACCGAACACGCCCGACATTATAGTGACGCGTTGCGTGCTAAGCGACGCGGTTCAGAGCCAGATCGTCATACTTTGCACGATATTTCCCCGCATCTCAGCAGGAGACGCTCCGCGAGTGAAGATCGCGTCCATCGTAGGCGCGCGTCCGCAGTTCATCAAAGCATCCCCCGTAAGCCGCGCGCTGCAGCATGCCGGACACCACGAAGTCATCGTGCACACTGGGCAGCACTATGACGCGCAGATGTCCGACGTGTTTTTCACTGAAATGGGTATCGCGCGGCCCGACCACTTCCTTGAAATCGGCTCCGGCTCGCACGCGGAGCAGACCGGGCGGATGATGGTCGCCGTGGAGCACACACTGCTCGCCGAGCGACCAGACTGCGCCATCGTGTACGGCGATACCAACACGACTCTCGCTGCGGCGCTGGCTGCTGTGAAGCTCGGGGTTCGCCTCGCCCATGTCGAAGCAGGGCTGCGGTCGTTCAACCGCACAATGCCGGAAGAACACAACCGTGTGCTAACGGATCACTGCTCCGATCTCCTATTCTGTCCAACGCAGACGGCCGTCGCCAACCTCGCACGCGAAGGGATTCGGCTCGACGTACACCTGGTGGGTGACGTGATGTACGATGCCGTGCTGCACTTCGCCGAGCGAGCGCGCGCGCAGTCGCGGGTTCTTTCCACTGTGGGCGTACAGCCACGCGAGTACATGCTCGCAACCGTGCACCGCGCCTACAACACCGATGATCCCGTCGTGCTGCAGCGGCTTCTTGGTGCGCTCGAGGCGATCGGTATCCCCGTGATCTTTCCGCTGCACCCGCGCACGCGTGCGCGGCTCGCCACCGTCAGCAATGGCATTGAGCCGAAGCACGTGCGACTTGTCGATCCAGTTGGTTACCTCGATATGCTCGCGCTCGAGCAACACGCGAAGGTCATTCTCACTGACTCCGGTGGAGTTCAGAAGGAAGCGTTTTTCTTCGAGGTACCTTGTGTGACGCTGCGTCCCGAAACCGAATGGGTCGAAACGGTAAGCTCGGGATGGAATGTCCTAGCGGGGTCAGACCCCGACGCGATTGTCGCGGCGGCGCGAAGAGCTGCGCGGCCGGCGGCGGCACCGCCACCAGTGTTCGGTGACGGTAAGGCGGCTCATCGTATCGCGGCGTTGCTCAGTTAGCCTAACGAGTGCCAATGAACGAGTGACTGCGCGGCGTCGGGAAGCCGCGCAAAGTCCCGGGCGACTTCGAGCGTATAGACCGGTGTGCGCGTCGCAAGCGACGCCGCTTTATCGAAGACGCGCGCTGCGTCCTGACCTGCGAGCAATGCTCCGAGTTTCTGATACTGAACGATGGCCATCGTCGCCGCGAACCCATCCAGCGCCTCACGCCGCACGGCGGCCGGGCTGTCTCCTGGCGTGGGGACGAGAGTATAGAGTGCGGCGATAGGCGCTTCGTGGAACTCGAGTGATTCGTCGGGAAGCTGCTCGAATATTTGCTTTTCGCTCAGCACCTGACGCCCAGCGCCGAGGCCGTCGAAGCGACTGGCCGTTTCGCTCCACAAGCGCACACTGTGCACACCCGGCGCCGCGACGCCGGTGCTCGGTGAGACGATCAGCGTATCGTCGGTAAGGAGCTTGCCTCCGTGGCCAGTAACGAGAGACATGGCAAGAGAGCTCTTTCCGTAGTTCTTGGGCGCCATAAAGCCGATCGCCTGGCCATCAATGCACACCGCACTCGCGTGCAGAGCGAGTAGGCCGCGATCGTGCTGCACGAGTGGCAGTACCCTACCGACCAGGTCTGCTCGGGCAACGTCTGGTTGGGCACCGTCTTTCGGATACCAGACAATGCGGTTCCCTTCGTCGCGCACGTCGAAAATGCCGGTGTCGTCGAACTGAAGGCGTACCGTAGTTGGAGCTCTGAGGAGCGTGGCGTGGACGTCTTGGAGAAGTTCGTCCTGTCCGACGACGTGCGCCGAGTCCAGAATGGGAGCCTCGCCGCTCGCTATCTCAAAGACCCACGACGGATCGCGCTCGCCGCCCATAGGGCGCAACTCGGGGATCGGCACGACACTGCGAAGGCACCCGCCGTACACGGCGTAATTGGGCATGAAGAGTCGCGTCGCTGGATGTCGATCGGGAGGCGCGGTCGCGCAATTTAGTCTAGGAGGCGGTCCCGCTGGCGCGACGTTAGCCGCGCAACTAACCTGCGGCGCACGTCGCTTCATCGAGTTGCAGCCGTTCGTGTTATGAAGTGATGCTCACAATCAGGCACCCCACGGTGCGGAGAGCCCGACCTTGAATCACGCTGGCACAACAGCACCAGAGCGCGTAGCACCGCCAGCAAGGTTGCGAGACGCGCTCCTGGTTGTCGCCTGCGGGGCGTTGGGTGGTGCCGTTGCGGAGGTCGCGCTCATCCTGTTCGCCAGGGTCGCATTACAGCGCTATTCGCCTCTGAATCCTCAAGGGATCTGGCTCTCACCGCTCGCCAACCTAGTAGTCATGCTTCCAATCGTGCTGCTGATTTGGTGGCTTGTTCGCTGGCGCAGCACGACGTGGGCATTCCCGAGCGCTGTCGGCGTGGCGGCGCTCCTCGCCGCTGTGGAGCCGCTGTTGATTGTCCGCGAGCGTCTGCACCCGCTGGCGCTGCTCGCGCTCGCGGCGGGAATCGGCGTGCAATTGGCGCGTCTAGCGCGCTCGCATCCGCGGCACGCGCGGCGCACCGTCACCTGGCTGACCACCGGGCTCGCGACGGTCGCGCTCATCGGCGCCGTCTGGTTCAACGGGTCCAGGGCCCGGCGCGAGAGTCTCGCGTTGCAGCGGTTGCCGGATGCGGCTGGCGGCGCGCCTAACGTGTTGCTCCTGGTGCTCGACACTGTGCGCGCGCTTTCGCTGTCAGTGTACGGATACGGCCGCCCGACGACGCCGACGCTGGAGCGGCTCGCGGCGCGTGGCATTCGCTTCGATCGCGCCGTGGCGACCGCGCCGTGGACTCTGCCGACACACGTGTCGCTGTTCACAGGGCGCTATGCGCATGAGACGTCAGCGGGGTACAGCGTTCCGCTGGACGGCACGTTCCCCACGCTGGCCGAGCGCCTAACGTCGATCGGTTATGTGACCGCAGGTTTCGCCGCCAATCTGCGCTACTGCTCCTACGAATTTGGCGTGGCGCGCGGCTTCGGGTACTACCGGGATTACGACGTATCGCTCCCGGAGATGTTGCGCACGAGCGCGTTGGCGCGCCTGATCTCGTTCTGGATGATTCGTAAGGCAGGCGGATACAGCGTCCCTGGCCGGCTCAGCGCGGCGAGAATGAATCAGCGATTCTTCGACTGGTTGGATGACGACGAGCGGCGCAACCCGACGCGACCGTTTTTCGCGTTCATCAACTTCTATGACGCGCACGGGCCATATCAGCCGCCGGCGCCTTACGACACGATGTTTTCTGGTCGTGAGCCGCCCACGCGCGACTCAGAGACGCGTGACTTCACAGCTGACGAAGTGTCGGGACTCGTCGATGCATACGACGGTGCGCTGGCGTATCTCGACCACCAACTTGGCGAACTATTCGCCGGCCTCGAGCGTCGTGGATTGCTCGACAACACAATTATCATCGTCACCGCGGATCACGGCGAAGAATTCAACGAGCATGGCCAGATGAATCACGGCAACACGCTGTATTTCCCTGGACTGCATGTGCCGCTCATCTTCGCCGGCCGCGACTTGCCGCGCGGGTTCGTGGTCGACGGCCCTGTCACATTGCGGGACGTCCCCGCCACCGTGTTGCAGCTTGCGGGGGCACCGGCTCACGCGGCGCTGCCCGGGACATCGCTCGCGCGGCACTGGCTGCCCGCTGCCGGCTCGTTAGGCAATCCTTCCGACAGCACATCCCCGATTTACGGCGAAGTCGACTACACACGCAACCTCCCACCTTCGATTCCGGTCTCCAGAGGAGCGATGAAGTCCGTGGTCGTGGACGGGCACCACTACATCCGCGATGCCATGGGCGGCGAGGAGCTGTATGCCGTGCGTAGCGACCCATGGGAACGCACGAATGTGCTCGGCGACTCGTCGCTCGCCGGGACACTGCTACGCGCGCGCGCGCTGGTCGAGCAAGCGCGCGCGAACGACGTTAGGCGCTCCGAGGAACGGCCGCAGCAGCAGCGTTAGGCCGCGTCACTACTTGGCGTAGATTGTCAGTACTCCGACGTCCGGAATGGACGTCGAGACCGCCTGCGAACCGGAGATCGTGACGTCAGCCAAGGGCTTCATGTACTCCTGCGCCGTCGTGTAGTCGATCCCGTAGCGCCCCGCCGGAAGCCCGCCCACCGTGAAGGATCCACCAGCCTTTGCGTTCACGACCACAACGTACTTCCCGTTCGCATTCTGGAAGGCAACCGGAGCGAAGCGCGCATCCGTCGACGCCGCCCCGACGCGCACAGCGCGCAAGGCCACGTATCGGTAGTACTGCCTCAGGTACTTCGCCAGGCGACCCGTCTGCACAACGGGAGTGTTCTGCCCGAGGGCACCGCCAAATATCGGGAAGTACATCCCACCCACGTCCTGATTGCTGCAGTACGCCAGACCGAACTGCTGCCACGCCGAGACGTTCCCGAACGTGAGATCTTCGTGTAGATCCTGGTACCCGCTCCCGCCGTGCTCCAGCATCGCGGTGCGCATCCCGTATTGCGCGGCCCGCTGCGCCACTGCCTGGAGATACTGCGGCGTCGTCGTGCCGAAGCGGTGAAACGAAATCTCATTCAGTGCCTGGGCCACGCCCGGCATCTTGATCATCTGATCGAAATACTGCGTGGTCGCCACGACGCCGCTCGCCGTCGGCCCCACGAATTCGGGGAAGAAACCAGCTTGGTTCAGACGCTTTTTCGCAGCAACGAGATTCAGCGCTATGGGTTGGGCCGTCCAGCCGCCGAGGTTTGGTTCGTTCACCAGCTCGAGTGAATTCGGGACGAGCCCGTACTTCTGCTTGATGTGCTGAAAGGCCGCGAGGATGAACTCCGCATACTCTTCCGGATTGTCCCGGTGCAGCTGCCCAGAATTCGCCCCTGTGTACGACAGGTTGAACCAGAGATCGTCGCCGCGCGCTTGTAAGCGCTGCTTCAACGGAATGATCAGCTGCTCGATTGTGTAATCGAGAAAGCCCCAGTTGAAGCCGGCCGGATTGATGACGAATGGGTCCGCGTTGTCATTCACGTTGCGGAACCAGTAGAACTTCCATTGATCGTACGTGAGTTGCCCGCTGACGTGCTGCGGCCAATAGTCGGTTGGGTTCTCATATCCGTTGCGCAGTCCAACACGGATGCGGTTGATCCCCATCTCATTCGCGGCGCGATCGATCACCTCGTCGTGAAACTTCGCATACGCGCGCGGATCGCAGCCCGATTGGCCAATCTCCATGAGCGCTTCCCAGCCGGTCATCGTCTGGAATCGCTGCGCACCATTGACTGTAATCGTGCCTAACGAGGTACCGCGAGGGATGACTGCAACGTCCGCGATTCCCCGGCGGCCATCGACTGTTGCGGTGATTGTCGCGCTCCCCTGAGCAACGCCGGTCACGAGGCCGCTCGCGGTAACCGACGCTACGGTACTCGCGGAGGTCGACCAGGCGATCGACTTGCCTTGAATCTGTTTGTTGTCGGCGTCAAAGACTGTTGCGGTCAACTGCGAGGTTCCACCAACGTCCACACTGACGTTGGCTGGAGTGACGGCGACGCGAGCCACCTCTCCGTCCGTAACAATGTCAGCGGTGCCAACAGCATCGGAGCCGCACGCGCCCGCGATCGTGATTGCGAACGACACAGTCGCGCGCTTCAGACGAACTGATATAAGAGCAGAGCTTGTCATAGGCTTATGAGAAGGACTGAAGAGACTACACCCACCAGAAAGAGTCGTGCCGCAGTTGAGTACGGCGCGGGCAGCGTGGGGCGGAGGGCCGTTCTCCTTTCGGGAGGACACTCCACGCACCCGCTTCACTGACTCCAGCGACCAATGCCTAACACGATTGTTGTTGCAGACATGCGGCTGGGTTCGCCTCGAGCCCGTGCGGTGCAGTCACCTATTTCGCGTAGATCGTAAGCACGCCGGTCAGCGGGATTGCGGTCGAAATTGTCTGAGTGCTCGAGATCGTCACGTCGGCGAGGGGCTTCATGTACTCCTGCGCCGTCGTGTAGTCGATGCCATATGTCCCGGCGGGGAGTCCACCGATAGTGAATGAACCAGCCGCCGACGCATTCACTACGACGACGTGCTTGCCATTCACATTGCGGAACGCGACAGGTGAAAACCTCGCGTCGCTCGAGGTCGCCCCGATGCGCACGGCGCGCAGCGCGACGTACCTGTAGTACTGACGCAGAAACTTCGTTAGGCGCCCGGTCATCACAACCGGCGTGTTGTGCCCTAACGAACCACCGAAAATCGGGAAGTACACACCACCAGAATCTTGATCGCCGCAATACGCCAGACCGAACTGCTGCCACGCCGAGACGTTCCCGAACGTGAGATCTTCGTGTAGATCCTGGTACCCGCTCCCGCCGTGCTCCAGCATCGCGGTG
>DATBKN010000369.1:0-5602 GCA_036555845.1 Gemmatimonadaceae bacterium
ACGCGCGATGCAGCCTGCGCGCGCTCCGCGGAATCGGCCCGACGCCTCTGCGTCGCGACTCGAGTGAGTGCTTCGGCGCTGAGATCGCGCAGCGGCACGCCGAGCTGGCGATCGAAGATGTAGCGCATCAGAATGCTCGGCAGTTGAGCGCCGTACATGTTGCTCAGGACGACGACTCCGAACTTGGAATCGGGGAGCATGCCCATCGCCGTCGTCATGCCGTCGGTGTTGCCGCCATGCTGCCACAAGAGGTTGCGGCGATAGTCCTGCACCATCCAGCCCATCCCGTAGGTGCTGAAGCGCGTGAGCGAGTCTCCTTCCCCGGCTCCGCCCTCTGCTCCACCGCCCATCAGCATTTGCGGTGTATGCGTCTGCCGCAACGCCGCGGCAGAAACGAGTCGCTTGCCGCCGAACGTACCGTCGCCTAACTGGAAGCGCAGCCACTGCGCCATGTCATGCGCATTCGAAAGAATCGATCCGGCCGGTGCGGCGTTATCCATCGGCATTGGCGTCAGCGTGTACACGGTGTCACGGCGAATGGCGTGAGGCGTGGCGACGTTCGCGATCCCGGAGCGATTCCTCGGGGCGAGCGGGAGGCTCGTGGCCATGCCTAACGGCTCGAAGATGCGCCGCTGGACGAGATCTTCCCACGTTGTCGATGCGGCTCTCCCCGCCGCTTCACCAGCCGCCACGAACATTACGTTCTGATACTGCCAGCGCGAACGGAACGGAAACGACGGTTTGAGAAAGCGCGCCCGCCTGAGCACTTCGTCGCGTCCGATGCCGGCGTACATCCAGGACAGTTCCGCGCGCGAAAGACCGGCGCGATGTGTCAAGGCATCGCGAACCGTAACTTCCGCGTTGGCGACGGGATCGTACAGCTGGAACGTCGGCAGGTATGTCGTTAGGCGGTCGTCCCAGCGCATCTTGCCGTCGGTCACGAGCATCGCCACGATCGTCGCTGTGAACGACTTGCTGCTGGAACCGATCTCGAAGAGCGTTTTGTCGTCCACGCGATCGCCCGTGCCGGTCGTGCGGAGGCCATACCCTTTGGCCCACAATACGGAGTCGTTGCGCACGATGGCGACGGCGACTCCCGGTATCTTCCAGTCCGCCATCGCCTTGGTGATGTACGCGTCGAGTCCGGGAAACGGCTCCTGAGCGCGCGCGGCCGTCGCGCTTACGCAAGCGAGGGACGCGCTGATAAGGGCGCGGAACAGTGCCCGGCTCGTTGTCATAGTCATGCGTTCACTCCAATGTTCGATTCCGGTATCCGTCTGGTTGTCGCTCTTAACGCTTGAAAACCTGCACCAGCCAGTCCGCGATCTGTCCCATCACCTCGGGACCGATTTTGCCACTCGTTAGGCTCGTGTAGCCGGCTGGATTTCCCGAAGTATCCGGCAGAAACAGGTGGTTGCGATCAGGGTAAACGCGTACAGTGACGGCCTTGTTGCCGGCCTTACGCATCTCGCTCGCGATCTGCTCCGCCTGCTCGGCTGTGACCTGCCGATCCGTTGCGCCCTGCAGAATGAGCACTGGCTGCTTCACTTTGCGGATCGTCGGGACGGGATCGTACTCCTGAAAGTATTTCATCCACGGTTGCTTACCGGCCGTGCTGTCGAAGCCCGCACGGGTGGCCCGGAATGCGGAATCACGTTTCCCTGGAGCGATGGCGGTGTCGTGCTCGATGCCGTAACGCAACTGAAAATCGAGGATCTCGCGCCCGCGTTGCCAGGGCCCTGCGAGGAGTACAGCTGCTGCAACGCGCGGGTCCGATGCAGCAACAATTGGTGCGATCAGCCCACCTTCGCTGTGGCCCAACACGGCGATGCGCGCGGGATCGATATCCTGCCGAGAGCGGAGCCATGCGATACCGGCACGGATATCGTCGGCAAAATCCGCTGATGTTGCTGTCGCGTGGTTCCCCCCCGACTCGCCGGTACCGCGATCGTCCATGCGCAGGACTGCGATGCCGCGCCTGCCTAACGTATCCGCGACTTGCCGGAAGGGCCGGTATCCCGGCACTATCGGGAGGTATTCGTCACGATCTTGCGGTCCGCTACCTGTTATCGTCACGACAGCTGGTACTCGGCCGCTGACGCCGGTCGGCATCGTCAGCGTCCCGGCCAGCGTATGTCCCGCCGGAGTCGGAACGCGAACGTTCTCGGCGTGATACGGCGCTCCCGCGGGAGCCGAGTAGTCAGGCTTGCCTAACGCAATCTTGGCGGCGGCATCGCCCTCGATGCGCTGCATGACAAGACGCTGCGCCGGGGCGTACACGCGTACGATCGCCGTGCCGCGCACTACCATGTAACTCTGTTGCGGTCCGAGCCGAACTTCGATCGAATCCGCCGTCACGCGGCGGAAAGTCGCCGGCAGCGTTTGTCCGCCAGCCACGAGCAGCATCTGGACTGTGACGCTGTCACGATTCGCGCCGGTCATCAGTTCGAGCACCGGTTCGAACATCGCGACGGAATTGTTGATGATCATGAGCGCATCGGCCTTCGTCGCAAACTTCTGCGTACGCGTCGCGCCCCCTGCGCCCGCGGCGGTGATATCGGCGATCGCCGAGTCACCAACGATGCGCAGCCGCACGCGCTGAAGCGGCTCGGCGTCAGGCGGACTATTGGGCGGATACGCTACGAGATCGAGCGACGCGAAACGCCCCGGCGCAGCCTTTGTCGCCAGGTACGTTAGGCGCGGCTGCCCGCGTTGCAGGATCTCACCGGTCACGAGTTGTGGACTCGCCGAGAAGCGCTCGATCCCAACCGTGTCGCCACTCATCAAGAACACGAACGCGGTCTGGCCCGTGCTCTGCGCCGATACTGCACAGGGTGCGATGGCCGCCGCGCCCAGTAGCGCGACGGTCATCAGGCTGGTTGTTCTAGCTACCGATGTTCGGATTGTTGATCCGTTCGACATCGGGAAGCGGGAAGCAGTTTTGCGTGCCATATGTGCCGCCGCCGGCTGTGTATGCGGCGCCGGGTGCCGGATTCAAAGGAAGCTGATAGCGACGGATATCGCCTAAACGATGTCCTTCCAGAAAGAGCTCGCGTCGCCGTTCTTCGATGATCTGTGCGCGCACATCGGCGGCGGTCTGCCCAGTTGGGTCGTACGCTGGCATGCCCGCGCGCGTGTTGCGCGCGGCATTGATCGCGGCAGCGGCCCCCGGAATGTCATTCGCCGCAAGCAGCGCCTCGGCCACGATCAACTGCGCTTCCGCATATTTCGCGATCGCAATACCGGTCGTTAGGGCCGGATACTTGTTCGCCGTCCAGATGATCGTTCCTGGCGCGGTTCCAGGCAGGTTTGTGTTTGTCACCAGCACGCGAGGATCGGGCTGCCCGTTGAGCGTCACGGTGCGGAACGACGGATCAACGGTCGAGTGCCTGTTCTGCTGCGTGTGCACGAAGACGAAATTCTGGCGCCGAGCGTTCGTCGCGTCTGTCGTCATGTTGGCGATGAACGTGGCTGGGATTCGAGTAGCGTCGGTTGCCGCGTTGGCGATCTGCCCCAGATTTTGCAGCGTCCGGGCCCGTCCCAGCAGCGCGAGGTTGAGCGTGCCTGCGTCATTCGCCGTCGTCGCGGCCGCAACGGCCTTGTCGAAGCGAAGCTTCGCTTCGTTGAAGAGCTCAGCTGGTTGCATCTCCGGACCGAGGTTGATTGCCGCGGTGCACATTCCCTCGCCTAACAAGATCAGGCTGTAGCCGGCGTACGTCGCAGTCTGCGCGATCAGGCGTTGGCGATTCGGCACCTCGGTGTCAGTCCATCCTTCCAGCTTTGCGAGTGTGGTGTCGGCTACGCCGCGGGCCACTGAGAGTGTCGTGTAAATAGCCGGTTGCTGGTTCGTGCCAGAGGTACAAGTATTTGTGCCATACGCCCGATTCGTTTGAATGGTGCGCCGTTCGTAGTCATAGTTGTCCGTGTTCGCGATCGCCGTTGTCAGCTCGTCGGCGAGCAAACCACTGCCGACGACATAACGCGCGAACGCACACTCGAAGTCGGCGATGACGCCGTTCACGAGCAGCTGTGCATTGCTGGGGACGAACAGGGTACTGCCCGACAGCTGCCCGGGGTTCTCCTGCTTCAAGGTCGTGATTTCGTTGCAGGCACCTAACGCGAATGTCAGCGCGAGGCCCGCCGCGGCAATGTGCGTGTGTCGCATGGCTTAGAACCTCACGTTGAGTGTGGCGATGATACGCGTCAGCGGCGGCATGATCGCCTGCTCCTGCGACGTCGCGATGCCGGTACCGGCGGAGCTGACCTCGGGATCGATCCCGCGGTAGTCGGTCCACGTGTGCAGCTCGCGAGCGGCAAGCGTGAACGACGCTGATGAGGTGCCAGGAATCAAACGCTTCGGCAGGGTATATGTCGCGGATATTTCGCGAAGCTTCGCGAACGACGCGTCCTGCACGTACTGATCTGCCAAACTCTGTGCGAGCGCGTTCCCGGCAGTCTCGGCGACATACTGCACGGGATAGTTGCGCGGGTTGTAATTCACATCGCAGAACGGTACGCCAACCGCGCCGGTGCAGCGCAGCAACTCCGTCGCATTGAATATCCGGTGACCACGCTTGAAGTCGACGAGCGCGTACAGACGCAAATTCTTGAAAATCGTCATGGTGTTGCTCACCGAGCCGCTCGTCTTCGGTGTCGGCGTGCCGATCAACAGCAGCGGTGCCTGGGCGCAAGCGACGGCAGCGCCGGTGCTGCTGGCGCACATGACGTTCGTTGCGCGCCCGGCCGTGTCGCGATCGGCCGTGGCGACGACCTTTGAATAGAACCCGCCGATGGGACCGCCCACCGCGTTGTTCTGCCCGAAGGTCACGATCACGTTAGGCAGTCCGCCGAGATCTTTGATCTCGTCCTTGTTCGTCGCGATGCTCGCGCTCACGTCCCAATCCCAATTCGGGCTCTGGAACGCCTTGACCGTGGCCAGGAGCTCCATGCCGTGGTTGTCCACGCGACCGAGGTTGACCGGGCGGTTGCCGGGGAAGCCGCTCGACGGCGCGACCGGTTGGTTGATGATCACGTCTTCGGTCTTCTTGTTGAAGTACGTGAAGTCCAGACTCACGCGATCGCGAAAGGCAGCCTCGAATCCCAGCTCGAGCTCTTTGCCGCGCTCCGGCTTGAGGTCGGGGTTACCGATCGAACCGGGACTGACCGCATTGGTCCCTCCCGGGCCCTGCACGGGCGAGAATGTGCGCAGCGCCGCGAACGTGTTCGGCGCGCGCCCCGACTCACCGTACGCACCGCGCAATCGGAATGAGGGAAGCAAGTCTTTCCATGGCCAGAACGACTCGTCGCTCACGACCCACGACGCGTCGAATTTCGGATACGTGACCCACTTGAGGTCCTCTCCGAACGCGCTGTTGTTGTCGACGCGCAGAGCGGCGGTGAGATACACGCGGTCTCGCCACGTGAACTTCTCCTGCGCAAACGCGCCTAACGTGGTATTCAGGACCTGCTGTTGAGTGGCAGTGACTTGCTGCGCCGTACCGGAAACGGTTTCGATGCCGGTTCCCGGGAACCCCATCCCGCCGAGGAAACTCGTGTTCTGGTCGTTGCGAAAGTACTGGCCGCCAACGGACGTCGCTGTCGA
>DATBKN010000370.1:0-2086 GCA_036555845.1 Gemmatimonadaceae bacterium
GAACGCGCCGAGGGTCCGCGCACATCGGGTTACGAAGGGCCACCGATCGCCGTGCTCCGCATCGGCTCCGGGCCGCAACACCTCGCGCTCGTCGAAGGCACCGGGCCGGAAGCGTTCCGCATGCACGTAGGGTTCGGCGTCGAGGGTTTCGATGCCGACGCGGTCATGAGCCGCCTCACCGAGCACGGTGTCACGGCCCGCATCCGAATGCGCGAAGGCACGACGCCCGAGGTGCTCGTGGATGGCCCCGACAACGTCAGGATCCAGCTGCAAGACGTGAGCTACTGCGGCGGCGGAGGCGCTCTCGGCGACGTTTGCCGCGGCTAGCGAAGCCTCCGCGCAGCTCCGATCACCCGTGCGGGCAAACCAGCGGGCTTACCGCGGGAATCCCGGTCGCAGAATAGGTCTGCACGCAGAACGTCTCGAATTCCTTGTCCCAAGGGTCCGACCCACCTTGCTGCCGTTGCCACAAGTTGCGCAGACCCTCCGCGGCCTGTTCCCACTGCGCGTTGTAGCGCTCGATGTAACCCGTCACGTCGAAGTCGATGATCGCGCCGTCCGTGCCGTTGACCGTCTTGCCGCCGACCATCCATGCGAGCACGGGTGCTTGGCCGGATGGATTGTAGATTCTGAGGTCTGCCCGGCCGACCTCGCGTTGCGAGCCGTGCTCACGCGCGATCCGCACTGCTGTGGGGAGGTCCACGAACAGCGGCGGCAACGAAGTCGTGCCCCAAGTCACCTGCTGCCGGGGTTCGAACGTACGCATGCCCTCGGCCGTGATCGTCGCGAGCAGACCAGTGCCCGATGACGGCGAGAGGAAATAGATCTTCACCTCCGGTCCGCGCGGCAGGCGCGGGTTCACTGGATTGCTATTTTCGAACGCGAGCGCGACGGGGATCGCATCCGGCCGCCACGATGCGCGCGCCCGCTGCGTCGCGGCGTGCGTCAGCTGTGGAAGTTCCTGCGGCAATTGCACCGCGCCGTCCGTCACTGTGCTCAAGGCGATGTTGGCGCCGGTCGGCGCGGGCGTGGCGCCGTTCGCAGCGAGTGCGCCAATGCGCTTCGCGCTGACGTATGGCTGCGAGGGATCGAGGCTCGTCAAGCCGCTGCCGTCGGCCGTCAGCGCGAGCCGGTTGACGAATCCGCCCACTCGCCAGCGCACGACGAACGCGGGCTGCGCAGCATCGACGCACTCCCACGTGCCGTCGTTTGCGCCGGAGCTCAGCACGGCAGTGCCATCGGGATTGATCTGCACCTCACCGCCGACGAACCACTCCCAGCGTCCGGCGATCGCGTCGCATCCCGCGGCCCCGGCACGCTGACACGAAATCAGGCAGCTCACGAGACCTGCGAATACGCAAAGTGAGACGACCCTGTTTCTGACGGTCACGATCGGTCTCCTCTTGGCCGGGATCGCTGCGCGGCTTGTGCCGCTACTGTTCGAGCTCTTCTCTCGGCAACCCGCGACGATTGTCGACTGTTTTCGCACCGGTGGGAAGGCGGCGGAACGCACAAGGGTGCTCCGCTCGATTGTCAGTCGACGTGACAATCAGGCGAGATTGTCACAGTGGTTGACAATCTCTGGCGGGGGTCGTGTGCACGCGAGGACTGTCGCCGGCACTGGGCTTTCGGCGACTCGGCGCTCGCAGCCTCGGTGCGAAGCGACGATCGCCTGCCTCAGCCCCACCGTTCCGCTGCGAGCGCGCGGTGCTAAGCTTCCATGAGCTGAAGTTCGAAGCGTGTTCAGGAGCAGCAGATGACCGTTCGCCTACAAGGACTTTTCTCCGGCGGCTTGCTCGCATTCGCCGCTCTGAGCACGGCCCAAGCTCATCACTCCGTGTCGGGGAGCTTCGACAGCGCGAGGACCATCGAGATCACGGGCGAAGTGGTCGAGTGGCGCTTCCGCAACCCGCATACGTTGCTCGTCGTCGATGGCACCGCCGTGATCGATGGCGCGCGCGACAACGTCAAGCGGCGCTGGGAGATCGAGTCGAGCGCCGCAGCGGGATTGCGTGCAGCGGGCGTCAACGAGAGCACGTTCGTTCGCGGCGCTCGCGTCACCGTGAAGGGTATTCCTCATCGCAAT
>DATBKN010000371.1:0-8141 GCA_036555845.1 Gemmatimonadaceae bacterium
TGCTGCAGTTGCCAGAGCGCCTGGCCAAGCTTGTCCTCGTACGGGAAGAAACGAATCGCCTGGTCCACGGTGAGCTGGAGCACGTCGTGGATGCTCTTGCCGCGCAGCATGACCTCGAGGACCTCTGGCTTGAAGCGTCGACCGGCGCAGTGGTCGCAGGGGATGAACACGTCGGCCATGAAGACCATTTCGATCTCCAGGTAGCCGGCCCCTTCACACGCATCGCACCTCCCGCCCGCCACATTGAACGAGAACGTACTCGGCGTTAGGCGGCGCTGCCTGGCGAGTGGAAGGTCGGCGAAGATGCGACGAATTTCATCGTACGCCTTGATGTAGGTGACCGGATTCGAGCGCGGCGTGCGACCGATCGGCGATTGATCCACGAGCACGACACCGGTCAGCGCCTCCCATCCGCTCATGCTCTCGTACGCACCGAGCTTTTCACCGAGATGCAGCTTGGCTGTTGTATCGCCGGTGAGCCGCTGCTCCAGAGCGCGATAAAGGACGTCGTGCACCAGCGTGCTCTTGCCGCTGCCGGAGACGCCCGTCACGGCCGTAAGAGTGCCTAACGGGATCTGGACCTCGTCGCCCTTGAGGTTGTGTTCCCGGGCCCCGCTGAGCGTGAGCCATCTGGGGCCCAATCGCCGCCGCTCGCCGGGAAGCGGGATGCTCTTTTCCCCGGTGACGTATTTGCCCGTGAGCGGGCTTTCGCCGGCGCGCGACGTCGGGCCCGCGAATACGACGTCGCCGCCACGCTCGCCGCTCCCCGGACCCAATTCGATCATGTGATCGGCGAGCCGGATGGCTTCCAGGTCGTGCTCGACGACGAGCACGGTGTTGCCGCTGTCCCGCAAGCGAGCGAGCAGCGTCAGCAGGCGTCCCATGTCGCGCGAATGCAGGCCGATGGACGGCTCGTCCAGCACGTACAGCGTATCGACGAGCTGCGTGCCTAACGCGTTGGCCAGAGCGATGCGCTGCGCTTCGCCGCCAGACAGGGTGCGCATGGCGCGATCCAGCGCGAGGTAGCCGAGCCCCACGTCGTTCAGGTAGCGCACACGATCCTTCGCCTCGCGCAGCACATGTTCGGCGACCTCGCGTTCGAAGTCGCTCAGCGTGAGTGCGTTCAGCCAGCGCTCGAGCTGCGCGATTGAAAGCGCGCTCACCGCCGCGATCGTCTCGCCGGCGATCTTCACGTCCAGAGCCTGCGCTTTCAGCCGCGCACCATGACAAGTGGGACATTCGCGCGCCGATTGGTACTGACGCAGGAAAACACGGATGTACTGCTTGTAGCGCTTCTCCTCGAGTCCGCGCATGAACGGAAGGATGCCCGTGTAGCCGCTGCGCCTGGCCGGCGTGTTGAGCAACAAGCTGCGCTGCGCCGCGCCAAGCGCGCGCCATGGCTTGTCCAACGGGATCTTTTCGCGCTTGGCGAATTCGGCGAGCGTGCGGCGGCGGCCGTCGTAGCGCGGTTTGGTCCAGGGATCGATGGCGCCGTCGCGCAGCGTGCGATCCACGTTAGGCACGATCAGCGCCTCGTCGTATTCCAGCACCGCGCCGAAGCCGTTGCACGTCTCGCAGGCACCGCGCGGCGAGTTGAAGGAGAAGAGCTGCGGCGTGGGAGCCGGCGCGCGATAGCCATCGTCAGGACAGCGGAAGTGTTCGGTGAAGCGGCACCGCTTCTCCACGCTGCCCTCGAGGATCACTGCCACACAGTCACCATCGCCATGACGAAAGGCCGACTCGACCGCATCCGCCACCCTCGCGCGATCGCTCGCGGCGCCAAGCCTGTCGACGACGACGATCAGCTCAGGAACCCTGGTGAGGTCTATTCGAGCGGCGCTCAGCTCATCGAGATGGTACGTCTTCCCGCTGACGTGCACGCGCACGAAACCCTGCTCGCGCAAATTCTCCACGACGACGGCATGCGTGACTTTCGCCGAAAGCGTGAGCACGAAACCCATGAGAAATCGCGTTCCTTCGCCGAGCGCTGTGAGCGAGTCAGTTGTCGAAGTCACGCTATCCGGCTTGAGCTCGCGTCCGCACTTGGGGCAGTACGTTCGCCCGACGCGCGCCCAGCAGAGTCGCAGATAGTCGTAGACCTCGGTCGCCGTGCCGACAGTGGAGCGCGATGACTTCGTCGGGTTCTTCTGTTCAATCGCGACGGCGGGCGCGATGCCTTCGATCAGGTCGACGTCGGGCTTTTCCAGCCGCTCCAAAAACTGCCGAGCGTAAGCCGATAGCGATTCGACGTAACGACGCTGCCCTTCAGCGAAGATGGTGTCAAATGCGAGCGAGGATTTGCCGGATCCAGAAGGACCGGTGACAACGGTGATGGCGCGGCGCGGGATGTCGACGTCGATGTTCTTGAGGTTGTGCTGGCGGGCGCCGCGGACCTTAATGGAATCCACAGCCCGAATCTAAAAGGTGGGATTAGCGCGGGATTCAACAAAAGCTGTCGGCCGTCAGCCGCCGGCTCTTAGCCATCAGCCGCTGTCAGCTGTCCGCTGGCGGCAGAAAGCTGTCAGCTCCGTTGTCACTGGTCCTAACGAGATCACGCGCGGCGAATGCCGATTTTTCACGTGACTTTGGCGGTAGGCAGCACTTGCCGCTCGGGCCACGCAAGTCCGCGTGTTACGCGTGCCTGGCGGACTGGTCTAGTGCTTGCGACACATCGCGTTAGACCGCTAGTTTCCCGCCGCCGCCGAGCACTGTGAAATGGCGTGTGAAACGGGTATGCGCGTACCTCGCGCCGACGGAGACTAGTCCGACCAATCCCCACATGCCCTTCATCAATCTCCGCGATACACCGATTCGGCTGCCCGCGGGGCAGTTAAGGATTGGGCGGGGAGGCGGCGTGGAAATTTCCCTTCCCGGAGCAGCGCCGAGCCGCGCTGGGAAGGCTGCGGACGCGTCGCAGGGCACTGCCACCGAAGCCCTCGAAAGCGCCAGCAGAGAAGGCCAGTTCGCTCTCCTCGTCGTTGATCCAAGCGGCACGGCGACGTTGAGCAGCCTTTCGGAGCAGGCGCCTGTCTACATCAACTCAGTCCCCGCCGGTCTGGAACCGACGCCCCTGCTACACGGCGATCGCGTCGAGATCGACGGTGTCGAGCTGCGTTTTTCAGACGATCGGCAGGTCGGCCAGACGGCCGAATTCCCCGTGCTCACGGCAGAGCAGGCGACGATCTTGCCAGCGCCGATTCCCGCGCCCAGCGGTGCGAATCGCGCCCCGAGCGGGCAGTCTGCAAGACCGGGTTACCCAGTGAAGAACGGGCGCCTGGTCTCGCTGATGGACGGCCGCGAATACGCGGTGCGCGACGACGGGCTCTCAATCGGGCGCGATGCCGGTTGCGACGTGGTTGTGCCGGCGAATTCAGTCTCCCGGCGCCACGCGCGAATTGCCCTCGAGATCAAAGGCTACACGATCACAGATAGCAGCACGAACGGCGTCGTCGTGAGCGGCGAACGGATTCGCTCCTCACGCCTGCTCAGGCGCGGGGACACGGTGCGGGTCGGTCCCGAGGAGTTCCGCTTCTACGAAGAGGAAGCCGAGTCGGATCCGACGCCCCCCGTTCCGGTGGCGCAGATTCGTATCGAGACTTCACCGCCGGCGCCAGCCAAGCCAAAGGCACCGGTGCTCGCCACTCTCGTCGTGTCGAACAGCGGCCCCAATCACGGCGAAGTCCACGAGATCACCTCGTTGATTACCCACATTGGCCGCGGTGAGCATAACGACGTTATTCTCGCGGACGATTCGGTGTCCGATTCGCATGCGAAAATTCAGCGCAAAGAGAGCCGCTGGATCCTCATGGATCTTGACTCGACCAACGGAACGTACGTAGATGGTGGTCGCCTAACGGGTGAGACCGAATTGCGCGGCGACACGGATGTCCGCTTCGGCGGAGCGAAGCTCGTGTTCAAGCCGGCGCGGCTCGTCAAGACTCCGTCGGGCGGAACCCGCGTGGTCGCGGCGTTGAAGAAGAAGTCCCTAACCCCCAGTGACGCACCGGATGCCGTTGCCGATCAGCCGAAACCGGTGGCCGAAGACGACGGTCCAGACGAGTCCAAGCGCTCGTTGGCTATACTCTGGGCAGCACTCCTGGGTGTTCTTGCCTTGACCCTGTCGGTTATTCTCCGAGCATTGTGGTAATGGAGCTGACAGTCGCGGCGCGGACCGACGTCGGGATGATCCGGTCGGGGAACGAGGACTCGTTCTTCGCGCACGCGACGCCTCAAACGGGCCTGTTTATCGTGGCCGATGGGATGGGTGGCCACGCCGCCGGTGAAGTGGCGAGCGAGATGGCCGTCCAGATCGTCGCGCGCGAGCTGTCGCCGATCGCCGATCTGCACGGCGACGGTGTGCGAGAGAAAGTCTCGCTGGCCCTGCGTGAGGCGAACCGCGCGATTTTTGAGCGCACGCTGGCCGAATCCGACAAGCAAGGGATGGGAACGACAGCGTCCGTGCTGATGCTGTCCGGGAAGCGCTATCTCATCGGCCAGGTTGGAGACTCGCGCATCTACATGCTGCGCGACGGCGGCTTGAAGCAGCTGACGAAAGACCACTCGTATGTGCAGGAGCAGGTGGACGCGGGGTTGCTCACACCGGAACAGGCGCGCTACCACCCGTACAGCAACGTCATCACGCGCTGCGTAGGGGCCGGTGAATCGATCGAGCCCGACACGTTCGCCGGTGAAGTGAAGCCGGGTGACGTATTCCTGGTGGCGAGCGACGGCCTAACGGGTATGGTGGACGATCGCCGCTTGCAGCAGTTGCTCTTGTCGCGCGCGACCGCGCGCCGTGTGGTCGATGCGTTGATCGCGGAAGCGAACTACCGCGGTGGGCTGGACAACATCACGGCCATCGTGGTGCAGGTGCAAAAGGTCGAGGTGACGCAAGACGAGGGAGAGGCGCCGACCGTCGAAGGGCCCGCGCTCTCCGAGCCTAACGAGGTATCACCGGGCCAGGAGCACGCGGCGTGAGCGAACACGAGGGAGAGACGCCAGCGAGCGTCGCATCCCTCGCCCAGTTGTACCTCGGCAACATCCTCTTCGCGCTGGAACGCTGCGCGATGTCGCTCGACGCCGAAGGAAAACCGCAAGACGCCGCGTTTTATCGGGGGATTGCGCGGAAGCTCGCTGAGGCGCACGGGCGCTCGCGTTAGCGTGTCAACAGCGTAAAGATCAGAGAGCGCAAAGATCAAAGAGCTATTCGGATCACGCGGAGACGCGGAGAGAACGAATTCGGTTCTTCGCCGCCAAAACGGTTCATCGCCTGCGCGAGCCAAGAGCGTTTCTTTTCTTGTTGCAGATCAAACGCGTTTTACCGACTACGTCGAGGGCATGTGGTGAGCATGCACGGTTTCGCAGTCGGCTCCGTACTATCCGCTCGTCCGCGTTATCCGAAGTGCTCTGGACGAACCTGTCCTACTACCATGACACGAGTTGGAGCACTCGCTGCTTTGAAATCTTTGCCGGTCGGGCAGTGAAGATCCGCAGCCAGCGCGCCGACTTATAGAGCTGCGCCGACAACTCCGGCAGGTGGATCACGCCGGGCAGGCCTTCACTCGTTAGGCGCGACACCGCCCCCGAGCGCAGTTGCACCGGCAGGTCCAGATCCAGCATCTGCGTCTTTTCCGGATAGTCCAGCAGCACTTCGCCATCGGCCAGCCCCAGCTCCGACGCGAGGGCACGCTCGGCCGCTGCCGTCCGCGCAGGATCGCTCGCAATCCACTCCCCGGCATCGTCAGGCAGCTCCGCCGCCGGGCACTCGAACGCCCGCTTGTACAGCCGCCGCTGCTTGAGGCGCGTGAGCATCTCTGACGGCGCCACGTCGGCCAAATGCTGTAACAGCTGGTCGTCCGTGAACGATGGCAGACGGTTCACCTCCAGCGCGCCGCTCGCCAGCGCATCGCCGACGGCACGCTTGTACATCGCCGTCGCGCTGCGCACGGCGTGATGCCAATAGACGTTCCTGTACATCTGGTACTTGGCGAAGAGCAGCGATTCCAGCGCAGAGAGCCCCTTCTCCGTGATACCGACGACGACGCGCGATGCGCCGTCCTCGCCGATCCGCACGAGCGCGAGCGAGTTGATCAGGCGATCGACGTCGATCTCGCCATACGGCACGCCGCACATGTGCGCGTCGCGCTTGAGGTACTCGATCTTGTCCAAATCCAGCGAGCCGGAGACAAGGCCCTGCAGCGGGCTTTCGCTCTGAGCGCGCACGAGAGCGGCCACGCGGCCCGGTGCATCGGCGGCGATTCTCTCGCTCAGAATGCGAGCGATATCCCCGCTCGTTATGAGCGCGCGGCCGACGTCCTCGTGGTGCGGAGCGCCGATCTCCTCCAGCGCGTGCGCGAAGGGGTAGTGGCCGATGTCGTGCAGCAGCGCAGCTGCCAACACGACGGATGCCTCATCGGTCGGGAGGGCGCGCAAATCCCCGCGGTCGTGCAGGATGCCCAGCGTTAGGCGCGCGAGGTGATACGTGCCGAGCGCGTGCTCGAAGCGCGTGTGCGTGGCGCCGGGATAGACGAGATGCGCCAGGCCGAGCTGCCGCACATAACGCAACCGCTGCATGGCACCCGTATCGACGAGCGCCAGGGCGAGCCTGTCGAGCCGGATGTTGTTCCAGAGGGGGTCGCGGACGATGTCCACGGTCCCGCGTTAGGCTCCCTTCGGGCCCGCGTCGCGAATGCGCGAATCGACCTCGCCGAACTTCTCGAAGTTCGTGCGGAACATCTCGGCGAGCTTCTTGGCCTGGGCGTCGTAGGCATTCCCATCGCTCCACGTGTCCCGCGGACGCAGGATCTCGTCCGGAATCCCCGGGACGTGCTCAGGAACGGCGAGCCCGAACAGCGGATCCGTCCGCGTCGGCGCGTTGTCGAGCTGGCCGGCCAGCGCTGCGCGCACGAGCGCGCGCGTGTAAGCCAGTTTCATGCGCTTGCCGACGCCGTAGGCGCCGCCGCTCCAACCGGTATTCACCAGCCAGACCCGGGACCCATGCTGGTCGATGAGCTTGCCCAACATCTCCGCATAACGCCGCGGATGCCAGACGAGGAAGACAGCGCCGAAGCAGGACGAGAATGTCGCCTGCGGCTCCGTGACGCCGCGCTCAGTACCCGCGACCTTGGCCGTGTAGCCGGACATGAAGTAGTACATCGCCTGGTCACGCGTTAGGCGCGCGATCGGCGGCAGCACACCGAATGCGTCCGCCGAGAGGAACACGATGTTCTTCGGATGCGCGCCGCGCCCCGAAGGGACGTGGTTGCGGATGTACTGAATCGGGTACGACGCGCGGGTGTTTTCGGTGATGGACTGGTCGTCGAACTTGACGCGCCGTGTAGCGGGATCGAGCACGACGTTCTCGAGGATGGTGCCGAACATCTGCGTCGTCGCGAAGATGTCGGGTTCAGCGTCCGGCGAAAGGTTGATCACCTTCGCGTAGCAGCCCCCCTCGAAATTGAAGATCCCCGCGTCGGACCAGCCATGCTCGTCGTCGCCGATCAGCGCGCGATCGGGGTCTGCAGATAGCGTCGTCTTGCCAGTGCCCGACAAGCCGAAGAAGAGCGCGGTGTCACCGGCTTTGCCGACGTTCGCCGAGCAGTGCATCGAGAGCACGCCGTTCTTCGGCATCAGGTAGTTCATCACGGTGAACATCGACTTCTTGAGCTCACCGGCGTAGCGCGTGCCGCCGATCAGGATCATGCGGCGACCCAGATGCAATACGATGAACGTGCCGCTGCGCGTGCCGTGACGATCCGGCGTTGCCTGGAACTCGGGGGCGTGCAGCACCGTGAAGTTGGGCGCGAAGCTCGCCAGCGCCGCGGGATCCGGTCGGATGAACATGTTGCGAACGAAGTTCGCGTGCCACGCGTTAGGCGTCACGTAGCGCACGCTCAAGCGATGGGCCGCATCGGCGCCGCAATACAGATCCTGCACGAAGAGCTCGGGCTGCGCGTTCAAGTACGCTTCGACATCCGCGAGCAACACGTCGAACTTCGATTCGTCGAGCGGCTGGTTGACTTTGCCCCAATCGACGTCGGCCTCGGAGCCCGGCTCTCTCACGACGAACTTGTCATTCGGCGAGCGGCCGGTGTGCGGCGAGGTGACGGCGACAAACGGGCCCATGTCGGCGAGATCGCCTT
>DATBKN010000372.1:0-5834 GCA_036555845.1 Gemmatimonadaceae bacterium
ACGAACTTCAGATGCACGACCTTGGGGGCCGGGACGGTGCGCACGAGCTCGAGCCAATGCAGGTCGTCACCGACGCCATCGAAGAGCCGCTCGCCGCTGCCTAACAAAACCGGAGCGAGGCTGATTTCCATCTCATCGACCAAATCGGCGGCGAGATACTGCTGGCAAGCGCTGGCGCCTCCGGAGAGCGCGACGTCTTTGCCGCGTGCCGCTCTTCGTGCCTGCGCCAGCGCCGACTCGACGCCGTCGGTTACGAACGTGAACGTCGTGCCCCCTTCGAAGACGAGCGGCTCGCGCGCGTGATGCGTGAGGACGAAGACCGGGTGATGAAAGGGAGGATTCTTGCCCCACCAGCCGGTCCACGGCACGTCCGCGTTCCACGGTCCTGGATGGCCGCCGAACATGTTTCGGCCCATGATCGTGGCGCCAATATTGGCGAGCGATTCTTCCATGACGCGTGAGCTTTCGTTCGTCTCGCCGCCCGTCTGGCCATGCGCTTGGCGCCACGTATCGAGCTCGATGGCCCAGTCGTGCAGGCGCTCTCCACCAACGCCGAGGGGGTGTTCGATGCTCTGGCGCGGACCGGCGACGAAGCCGTCGAGGGACATGGAAATTCTCATGCGCAATTTGGACACCGTGCAACTCTCGCGGGTTAGTTGTGCTTGTGTTCGCCCGCCGCGCCCGGCGTGCCTAACGCCTTCTTCAGAAATGGAACCGGCGCCTGCGACAACAGGGCGGGTTTGTCTCCCTGCCGCACGTGGTACGCGCTGTTGAGCGAGAGGTCGCTGTACGTTGTCTTGCTTCGCGCGGAGTCGGGCCACTGGATGCGCACCTCGCCGATGCGCGTCGCGCGTCCCAGACCGATGTGAAGCTGCAGACTTCCGGAGCCAAAAGATCCACCGGTGTTCACAGTGCGCCTAACGGTTCGCTTCTCGCCATCCGCAGCGACGACGTCGACTTCGACTCTGGCGCCAATGGCTGAGCGATTCGCTGTGCGTCCTTCCAACTCCAGCTTGATCCACTTGTTGGCGGGCCAGCCGGGGTTCTCGAAGAGCACACTGGTTGCGAGGTCGCCTTGATAGGCGCCGCCTAACACGGCGTAAATGTCCTGATCGCCGTCGCGATCGAGGTCCGCGAAGGCCGTCGCGTGGCCCTTCTGAATGTGCCCGAAGCCGCCGGGCAGCGTCACTTCTTCGAAGCGCTTTCCGGCGACGCTATGGAACATGCGATTCGGAATAACGGAACGGAGGTCAGGATTGCCTGTGCCGACGTAGAAGTCGAGCCAGCCGTCGTTATCCAAGTCGCCGAAATTACTTCCCATCGCGTAGATGACTTTGCCTGCGAGACCTGCGCGTCGCGTCACATCGGAGAACGTGCCGTCGCCATTGTTCTTATATAGATGTGATGGCTCCACGACGATCTTCTTTCCTTGTTGCATAGTCTCGAGCGGCAGACCCAGGTATTCACGCGCGACCATCTCGGCGAGTGGACTGTTCACGTCATAGCTCAGAACGAGCAGATCCTCCCATCCGTCCTGGTCGAAATCCCAGAACCATGTGGGGAACGACGTGAGTGGCAGCTCGACGCCCGCGGCAGCGGTGCGTTCCTCGAAGCGCCACGCGTCAATAGACGTGCCGCCCCGGTTCATGAACAGCTTGTTGCGGCCGTAGAGCACGGACGCAAAGAGGTCCGGCAGGCCGTCGTTGTTCACATCGCCCCAGACGACGCCTTTCACAAATTCGTCGAGGTTGATGCCGACTTTGGCGGAGACTTCTGTGAACGTGCCATTACGATTATTGAGCCACAGCTCGGAACGATGCGAAGGGCCACCTAACGAATTCGCATAGGACTCGTTGCCGATGAAGAGGTCGACGTAGCCATCGAGGTTGAAGTCGGCCCACGAAGCTGTCTGCGACGGATGAAAGGACAGGAGACCTGAAGCGAAGGTGACGTCCTCGAAGGTGCCGTCGCCGCGGTTGCGCAGGAGCGACTTGGGGTACTTGCCAGCCTCGCCTAACCAGGCGCCACGGAGCACGAGGATGTCGACGTTCCCATCGTTGTCATAATCGGCGTCGACGGTGTTGAGACCGCCTACGATGCCGTCGAGGCCGGACTTTGCCGTTTGATCGACATAGCCGCCGTGCTCGTCGGCCATAAAGAGGTGTGGTGGTTGCGTGATCCCCCACGACGTCATGAAGAGATCGAGGTGGCCGTCGTGATTGAAGTCATCGACGCTCAAGCCACCAGCGAGTCCTGTGACTGCGAGACCAACCTCACCGGCGATGTTTGGATAGAGCGGAAAGGCGTCGCTCGCGCGTGGTCTGAGGTTCGGCACGAGATAACGCTTGGGGATGCTGTCCGGATAACCACCGATCGCGAGGTACGACATGTTGAGCAGCCACTGCGAGCTGCGATCGTCGGGATACTGCTCGAGCAGCTTGGTGTACCTCGCGATCGCGCCGCGCGCCCCTTCCTGCAGCTTGTGCTGCGCGGCTCCCTTCAGCGGCAGGATGCAGACGTTGGCGGCGGGATTTGTTAGGCAGTTCTCCTGTTCGCCTAACCGCAGATAGGCGATCGCCGCGAGATCGAACACGGGCTTGAGCTGCGGCGTGATTGTATCCCCGGAGACACCGGCATCCTTGAGCAGCTTCTCCAGCTCGTCGATTGCCTCACGAGTCTGGCCAGCCTTGAGCCGCTCCTCCGCCATCCAATGGCGCTTGTTGAGTGCTTCGGTTCCACCGAGTCCCGCGATCAACGCTTGTAACTCGTTGGCGCGCTCGCGATTGAGGAAGATGTTTCCTTCCGGGTTGGCCATCCCCTGCGCATTAATGACCGCGAGCGTGTCGGCCATGCGCTGCGTGCCAGTGCGCGTGTGCGACGCTGGCTCAGGCTTGCGCACCTCGGCGGCGCAACCCAGCGCCGCGCAGATAACGAGTGATAGAATGCCGTTCGTGAGTGTGCCGCGCACAACCCTTCGTTTCTTTAGCGGGATTGAACGATTGCGGGTCGCCGCGCGCCGTGGCGAGTGGCCTGCTCGACCGCATACGCCATTTGCAAGACGCTCCAGTCGTTCCGGTGACGCCCGACGATCTGAAGACCGACTGGCAATCCGCTCGCCGTGAATCCGCCGGGCACCGAGATCGCTGGATTCGCCATGAAGGTGATATACCAGCAGGAGCGCATCCAGTCGATGTAGGTACCCATCTGCTCGCCAGCGACTCGCGTCGGGTAGGCGATCGTCACGTCGAATGGAGCTAGCTGGGTCACCGGGAGGACGAAGTACTCGTAGCGCTCGAAGAACTCGGCGCTCTGCGCGTACATGCGGCTCTGCCTAACGAAAGCACGAGCGACGTCGGCGCCCGTCTGCCGCTCCGCTTCGGCGATCTCCCACTTGATCGTGTCCTTGATCCAATCGGGACGTTCACGCGCCATCGCGGCAAAGCTGGTGTGATACGAAAGGTGGCGCAGCGTTGGAAAGGCTTCGTCCACACCGGCGAAGTCCGGCTCCGCTTCTTCGACAATGCAACCCAGCGACTCGAAGGCGCTGCGATTCGCGTCGATCACGCGCTTGAGCTCAGGTTCGAAAGGGATGCCTCCGAGGCCTTTGTACCAGGCGACGCGTGTGCCCTTGAAGTCGCGGCCGAGTCTCGCTGCAAAACGAGAGGAATCTTCGTTGATAGCGAGCGGGTTGCGTGATGTTGCTCCGGCGATCGCGCTCAGAAACAGCGCGACATCGGCGACGTTGCGCGCCATCGGGCCGGAGACCGAGAGCGGCGACCAGGACGAAGAATCGGTGGCGACTCGTCCAGGTGACGGTCGGAAACCGACGACGTTGTTCCAGGCCGCCGGATTGCGCAGCGACCCTCCTGTGTCGCTGCCGTCTGCGATCGGCATCATGCCGCAGGCGAGCGAGACCGCGGCACCGCCGCTGCTACCGCCGCACGTCTTCGTTAGGTCGTACGGATTCTTCGTTGCGCCGAACACCGTGTTGAATGTGTGTGATCCAGCGCCGAACTCGGGCGTGTTCGTCTTACCTAACGTGAGCGCGCCGGCTCTCTTGATACGCGTGATGATCTCGGCGTCTTTCGTCGGCACGTGGTCGCGAAAGAACGGCGATCCGCGTGTGGTGCGGATGCCGGCGGTGTCCACGAGATCCTTGTGCGCAATGGGGAGACCATGCAGCGGTCCAATTGGCCGCTTGCGCGCGACGGCTTCGTCTGCTTTGGCCGCAGCGGCCATCGCAGCATCGGCGACGAGTGTGACGACAGAGTTCACCTGCGGATTCACGCGCTCGATTTGCGCCAGGTGCGCCTGCATCACTTCACGCGCGGAGACCTGGCCGCGTCGCATGCGCGCAACGAGCTCCGTAGCCGGCATGAAGCAGATGTCGTCGGCCGAGAACGAGACGTCTTCGGCGGCGAGTGGCTCGTTAGGCTCGCTGCGCAGCGATTGCGGCGGAAGCGCACCGGTGATCGCAGCCGCACCGAGCAGCTGACTAAACGTCCGGCGAGTGATCGCAGAGTGGTCAGGCAGAGACACGTGGCACCTCAATGACGCTCACGAAGGAATGCTGATGAATCGTTGTATATGCGGCTTCACTGCGCCGACCAGGTCGCTCGCAACCGCGGCTCTATCGCGTCGCAGAATTCACCCTTCAGTGACTGACTCACCTTAACGACATCGCCGAGCTCGAGATGTCGCGCCGCCGTGTCATAGCGAGGCCAGACGACCGCGCCGCCTCCATTCGGATCACCAGCGGCGGCGAAGCGCGTCCAGTAGCCCATCATCGCGCTGCTCAACTTTTCGTCGACTGTCTCGAGTGGCATCCAGGGAAGTCGGCTGCCGAATACATACGTGATCTCCATCCCGTGGTAGGCGTCGAGTTTCTCGCCGCCAGGCAGTGCTCGCGTGAACTGGTAGAGATAGACCGGCTGGCCGATAGCGGCCGTGCTTCGCGCCGCAATGCGCGTGGGGCACGTCATGAAGACATCGGTGACGAGGGCCAGCGACTGCCGATTGACCTGCTCTGCTGATGAAACCGGATACATCCGCAGCGCTGTCTGCGCGGCGGGGCCTAACAAGAAGCCCACAAAATTCTTGTATCCTTCCGGCGTCTGCTCGAAGCGCGGCATGTACGCCGTCAGTGTGCTCATCTCCAGAGCGTTTGTTCCTGTGATCAACGCAACGGGGTGTTGCCGTCCAGCCTCGAAGACTCGCGCCGTCACATCGGGAAGCACCCAGCCGTCGACGATTGGGTTCAACGTGCCGAGCGCGGCACCGGACCTAACGGCAGCTTCGAGCACGGCCGCCGCCGATGCCGCGCGCAGTGACGCGGCCGGATCAACGGTGTCGCTCACGAGCGACTTCAACATGTTCGCGCCGACGAGCTCCGCCTGACGCAAGGGCGCCATCGCCGCCATCGGAGCGCCGCTTTCCGCGATCGCGCGCTGGAACAAACCCTTCGCAGCAGGCGCCGCCATCAGGTGCATGATGTCGATGGAGCCGGCCGATTCGCCAAAGACAGTGACGCGCGACGGATCGCCGCCGAATGCCGCAATGTTGCGCTGCACCCATCTCAGCGCCTCGATCTGGTCCAGCAACCCATAGTTGCCTGACGAGTGTTCCGGCGATTCGGCGGTGAGGGCAGGGTGTGCCAGGAATCCGAAGATGCCGAGCCGGTAATTGATTGTGACGACTATTACGCCGCGTTTGGCCAGCGCGACGCCGTCATACCACGTGGAGTGCCCTTCGCCGTTCTGGTTCGAGCCGCCGTGAATCCAGACCATGACGGGGAGGTGGTTGCGGCCGCCCACGTTTGCGGACCAGACGTTGAG
>DATBKN010000373.1:0-4436 GCA_036555845.1 Gemmatimonadaceae bacterium
ACGTCGCCAACCCCGCCTGGGCCATGCGCCGCAGAAAACGCAGCCCGGCGCGCTGGAACATCGGGAACTCATCTGTTTCGCGATGAGAGCCGTAGAGCGGTGACGTCATGTACGCACGCGCGCCAACATCACGATCCCGGCTATCCCAAACACCACGTTAGGCATCCAGGCCGCGACTTCCGGCGAGACGATGCCGTTGCCTCCGATGGCGCGAGTCAATTGAATAAGGATAAGAAAGACGATTGTTGTTGCCAGACTGACGCCGACGCCGTAGGCGGCGCCGCCCCGCTGGTTGCTCGTGGCAAGTGGCGCGCCAAAGAAGGCGATAATCAGGCATGTGACAGGAATCGCGAGCTTGAGCGCGCGATCGACGCGCAGCTTCTTGGTATCCGCGCCGGAGCGCTCCAATGCGCCGATAAACCGCCCCAACTCGGCGTAGTTCATCTCCTCCGGGGCTGGGGGAACTGCCAGCAGCTCATCCGGACGCTCTGTAAGGTGGGCATCCCGCAATGAGTCAAATCGAAACGTGACGTTTTGATTCAGCGTGGAGAGGATGTGCAGCGCTCCATTGCGCAGCGTCCAGTTCCCGTCTTCTGCATCCCATTTCCCGCTTTCGGCGGTCAGAACGTAGGTAGGATACGTCGAGTCGTTGAGTCGTCCCTTGCGCTCGATCTCGATCGCCTGCAGCGACCCATACGTCGCGTTGAGCGACGTGACCTTGTACACGCGCCCGTGCTCCGATGCAAACGCGAAGTTGGCACGCTCGCCGCGGCCCATCCACGCGCGCTCCTGCAGCAGCTCGGCGCGGCGGCGGTTTCCATGTGGTGCCACTTCCGTGAGAACGTAAGTCAGAAGTGCCCCCAGCGCCGCGGCGATGTATATGGGCAGCGTTAGGCGATGGAACGACATGCCCGAGGCCTTGGCGGCCGTGATCTCCGAATGCCGCGTCAGCGCGCCGATTGAAAAGACTGTCGCGAACAGCACGGCCGCCGGCAGCACGAGCCGCATCGTGTCGGGGATCCAGTAGAAGTAGCTGAGCGCGATCGCCGCGGGCTCGAGGTTGCGGTTGAGGTACTTGTCGACGTTGTCTACCAGATCGAACAGCTGTGTGATGATCGGGAAGCCGAGCGCCGTAGCGACGAAGATCTTGAGGAACTCGAGGAAGACGTAGCGATCGAGGGGTCGCACGAGACGTGCGCGTCTCATGCGGTTTCAACCTCGCGTTTGCGGCCGAAGCGAAATAGCCCGCGAAGGGTTTCCATCAGGTCCGCGATGTCACCACCTCGCGTTGTTGCCGTGACGCGCCCCATGCGCGCAAGCAGTACGAGGCCAACAATCGTTAGGATGATGTTCGCGGCCCACATCGCCCAGAACGGCGTCATGAAGCCGCGGTCGGCGAGCGACTCACCGGCGATGAGTCCGATGTAGTAGATGGCAAAGATGACGAGGCTGAAGCCGATCACGAGCCCCACGCCGCCGCGAGGGAAGCGCACGGCGATCGGTGCGCCGACGAGAACGAACACGATGCAGGCGACCGATATCGCGAACTTCTTGTGAATCTCGACTTCGTTCTGATTCATCGCCTGTCGGAACTGCTCGGCGCGCAAACGCGCGGATTCGAGCGCAGCTTGTGCGGGAATCGCTCCGCCGCCAGTCGAGGGCGCGATCGCTCCGGGGATCGTCGGCCCGGGCGGCACCCCCGGCGGGAGTATCGCAGAATCCGGCCGTGGAATCGCAGGGTTCTTTCGCGCCTCTGCAGCGGCAATCGAATCCGACAGCAGCTTCGCGGCCTCCTGCGCCTGCACTGCTCGAATGGAATCCACGGCGCGCTGCCGCAGTGAATCCTGGATGCGCGCGGCCGCGGTGGAGTCGGCGCGCCGCCGAGTCGTATCCTGCGCGTTTGCGGCGGCGGAGTCCATGCGGCGCCGAACGGTATCCTGTGCTTTCGCCGAGTCCGAGCGCCGGCGAACGGTGTCTTGTCCCTGAAGCGTTGCCGCGTGCAAGTCGTTAGGCGTCAACCAGCTCTTGATTGCGATAGCGCTGCCGCTCACGCGTTCCATCACGTCGCAATACACGCGTCCCAGCGTCAAGCGCCTGGACGAGGCAAGACGCGTCGACGACTGCGGCGGAGGCTCGACGTACTGCGCCAGGCCGGTCTTGCGCTGGATCTGCAGCGCAGCGCGTGCCTGACGCAGCTCCGTTTGCGCTTCGCGGAATTGAATCTCGGCGCGAACCACTTCCTGCTGCAGCTCGCACACCGACATCTCGCGGTCGCCTTTGAAGCCTTCGGTGTTGGAAGACTGGAACTGATTGGCCACTCCGCGCACGCGCACGAAATCGCGCCCGAAGTAGAGCCGTTGCACCTGTTGGATGTTCTGCGCCGGCACTTCCTGCGAATAGCCGTTGTCCAGCGTGAGCAGCAGGTCACTGCCAGCGACGAGCACCATCTGCCCGCTGTCGGCGTAGATCGTTCGCCGCCTGAGCGGATCGCTCAAATCATAGATGATGACTTCGCGCAGCTTGTTCGTGGCACGCTCGACGCGGCTCACACGCATGTAAATCCGACTCGCCATCACTTCGTTGACGACCTGCTCGCGCAGCGCGAAGGTGGGTTTCTTGTTCGCGATGTCCGTCTGCAGCTGACGCAAACGATGGTTGGCGCGCGGTAGTAATTGATCGTTGAATCCGATCATTACGAACGTGAGCAGCACACCGGCGCCTAACGGGGGGAGGATGAGGCGCGCGATGCCGACGCCGCTCGCCTTGAGCGCCGTGATCTCGTTTTCGGCCGCCAGGCGCGAAAAGGCGTACAGCACCGCTACCAGCACCGACATCGGAAGCGTCATGGCGACGGTGAACGGGATCGACAGCAGGAAGAACTCGCCGATCACGCTCCAGGGCAGACCTTTGCCCACGAGGTTGCCGAACTGCTTCGTGATGTAATTCAGCAGCATCAACGATGTGAGCGCTGACATCGCGAAGAAGAACGGCCCCGCGTGCTCTCGGAGCACGTAGCGCTGGATTATTTTCACGCGGGTTCTGGCATTCGGTGTTTTGTAAAGCGACGTGCCGCGGTTAGCTCTTAGTCCTTAGGTCTTCGCTCATAGCAACCGCGTCATGTTCCGAATGATAGGCGCTGAGGCCCAAGAGCTAACGCCTAAGAGCTGCGCAATATACGGTACAGACCCGCCTGAGCTCGCTAAGCCAAGTCCTGCACCGATCTTACCCTCGATCGCCCGCGGAGTGCGCCGGACAATATCACGCGTTCGCCGGTCCGTTGTCATCGCGCTGGCTCCGCTTGCCCTCGCAAGCCTGGCCCTGGCCGCACCGGTTTTGGCGCAGGATACGACGCGCAAAGCTCCCCCACCGCCTCCCCCCGATTCCGCTGCCAACCAACCAGGCGAGCTACTGCTCGATTTCCTCGCTCGACTCGAGGCCAAGGGAATCCGCGCGAAGGATGAGCGCTGCACGCAGGCCCGCCTCATCAACACGACATTCACATGTCGCGCGTCCTTTCAACCCACGCTCGACTTTCAGTTCGGACTGCGAACCTCGGGGAGCGTGGTCGACAGGCTGCGACTCAATGTCGATTACGACTCGCAACGTGAATTCGACGGCTCCAACAACATCGCGATTGTCTATGAAGGAAAAGCCTCCGAGCGTCTGAGGCGCGTCGAAGTCGGGACAGTCTCCTTCCTGTTGCCGCCGTCGCGCTTCCTGACCGCTGCGATTCCCAGCGGCAATTACGGGGTCCAGGCGACGGCGCAATTCGGTTCGATGCAGTTGTCTGCGATCGCCGCGCAGCAAAAGGGAATCGTCGTTCGCGACCAGGTCTTCACGATAGGCAGACGCGTATCGCAGACGATCGAGCAGGAGCTGGAAGACTATCAGATCGAGCCGCGACGCTTCTTTTGGGTGATCGATCCGGTGCGTCTCGCGCCGTATCCGAACATCGACATTCTGAATACGCGCGAGCTGGAACGTCTGGCGAACGGCCTGGGTGAGACGCAGCGTCCGTCGCGCGTTTTCATCTACCGTGTGTTGTTAGGTGGACAGCCGCCTAACCCGAACGGCCCGCGCTTTCAGTTGCTGGACGATCCCACCGCGCCCGCCGGGCTCGTGTACGAGCTGCTGCGAGAGCACGTGGACTACTACGTCGATCCGTCGTTGCTCTGGTTCGCGCTGGTGCGGCCGCTCAATCCGGCGAACGAGCGACTCGTGGTCGCGTACACGTTGCGCATTGGTGGCCGCGACAGCGTAGTGGCGTCTGTCGGCGGAACGCCCGACCTGGAGTTCACGCCGGGACGGCAGCAGCTGGCGCATCTGGTCTGGGATCCGCGCCTAACGCCCACAGATCCGGCCTTTCGGCGCGAGATCCGATCGGTGTATCGCCTCGGCGGCTCCGATCTGACGCGCGAGACGCTGACGCTCTCGAT
>DATBKN010000374.1:0-17156 GCA_036555845.1 Gemmatimonadaceae bacterium
GCCACACCCGGGGCCCGCGCGCCACAAGTTGGATCACGGATGCAAATGCAAGCTCCATGACATACCCGCCGATGGAGAACGACGGCGCGGCGCTGAGCGACGCAAGCAGGAGCAGCAGGAAAACGCCGATCGCGAGAGGCATCCGTTGCCTGCGCCACGCGTCCAGTTGGCTCCAGGCTCCACGCAGTCCAATCAGCACGACAATCGTTTGGACGACGAGAACCACGAGCGCGACGCGTCGCGGCCCCGTGGACCAGAGCGCATCGAGCATGTAGTGCTGATACGAAACGATGCGGCCCGCGCGGATGAGCGTCAGCGACGCGGCCTGCCCCAGCACGAGCAGGCCGAACCACCCGATCAGCTTGCTCCAGGTTCGCTCGTTAGGCAGTGTCGTCACGGAACTGCGCTGCGCACACGCTGCGCCACACGCGCGCCCTCGGCGATCATGCTGTCGAGCGCCGGCCTGTCGAGATAACGTCCCCGCGCGATGACCGCTCGGATGCGTTGCGTGTTCGCGATGTCCGCCAGCGGGTCGCCGTCGAGGAGCACCAGGTCGGCCATGGCGCCCACCCGGATCGTCCCTAACGAATCGCGCGCCTCGAGGAAGTCCGCCGGGCCCGTGGTCGCCGCGCGCAGCGCCGTGCGCGGCGTCAGACCGGCCGCGACGAGCAGCCCCAGCTCCTCGTGCAGCGACCTTCCAGGCACCGCGAAGAGCGCCGGCGTGTCCGTTCCGGCCAGGATCCCCACGCCGCGCTCGGACATGCGCCGTACAATCTCCTGCAGCTTCGGGTACACGCCGGCCAGCGGGTTCGACGCCGGGAGCGGCGCCGCCGCAAAGCCGTTCCACGGCGTTGCGACGGCGCGCAAGAGCAGCGAGTCCGGCGCCAAGCGTAGATTCGGGTCCTGCTCGCGGTACAACGCACCTAACAAGCGGAGCGTGGGGCACTGCCACGTTCCGGTCTGGTGGAAGAGATCAAAGAGCGAATCCGCGCGCGAGGCACTGTAGCCGTCCAGCGCGGCGGCAGCCGGCTCCGAAATCGCCTGTCGCATGCCGAGCTTCACGAGCAGCCGATGCCAGATGGTTGGCTTCCGGTTCTGCAAGAGGCGCGTACGCAGAACGCTCTCGTCGCGGTTTGTGGCGAGCAGCACGCCGTCGAGATGTTCGACGCTCCGGATACCAGCGCGCGCGAGCTCTCGCACAGACTGATCGAGGTCCACATGCCCTGCCACTCGCAGGCCCGCGTTCCAAGCCCCGCGAGTCACCACGCCGAACAACTGCGGCGGTACAGCTTCGACTTTCACGAACGACGCCCCCGAATCGCGCAGTGCCCGCACAGAGCGCTCGATATCGCCCGCCGTGCGTATGGGGAACGGAGCGCCGGGGACGACGGGCCCCTTGCCGAGCTTCTCGCCGGTGATCAGTAGACGTGGGCCCTGCCGAATCCCCCGCGTTATGTCGTTGCGCCATCGGCGCAGCGTCGACAGATCGCCGGCCATGTCGCGCACACCAGTCACGCCGTACGCCAGAAAAAGTGGCAGGAAATACCCGGCATTCGTTTCCAACTCCACGCCCGGCGCGAGCGCTTGCGCGATGTGCGTGTGCATGTCCCACAGGCCGGGAATGACATAGGCGTTGCGCGCGTCGATCACTGTCGCATTTCGCGGTATCGCCACAGTCGTGCGTGGCCCGACCGCGACGATGCGATCTCCCTGAAGGACGATGGTGGCGTCGCGCAGTGGCGCATCCATCACCGGATCCACGACTGTCACGCGCGTTAGGATGATCGGTCGAGGCCCTGCCGGCGACTGTGCGTGTCCCGCGTTCACGCATATTGCGAGGCACGCCGCGGCTACTGGCGTGCGCCAACGGACGGCACGCACAGCAGGCGCAGAGCGCGGAAAGCGTTGCCGGTTCATGGCGCGCGGGATGCTAGGGGGCGTGCGAATCGCCGCGCAAGCCTCGTTCCGATATGCTGAGTCCTATATTCCGCCGCACGTATGACGCTATCGCATAGCGGCGCTCATTTGCGCCTGCACCTGGCATGATGACGTTGCGGGCCCGGCCACTGCGCGTTGCGTTGGACAAGACGGTTTCCCACTCGCGTGCGGAAATTGTGTATGTGCTTTCGACGCTGCTCGACATCGCTGGCTACGCCGCGCACTTCAGCTGGGCGCCCGAGAATGACGCGAGCAGCGAACACCCGGTTGATATCTACTACGGACCACGCACCACCTTTCCGGCACATCTGACGATTGGCTCCGTGCCGTGGGCGTTCGCTTCGGCACCGGAACGTGAGGCGAGTTCGGCGCGCACAGCGGGCGATATCGACCATCTGGACTTCGCCGGCGCCGGCGCGTCAGCCGGATCCGGCCACCGTTTCGAAAACGATGTCGTCTTCGCGTCGTATTGGCTGCTGACCGGAGCGCGCGAGACGACGTGGCCGCGCAGCCGCTGGGACGACCTGCGCGGCGAAGGGTCGGTCCTGGTCTCGCGAGGGTTGTTGCGCCGCGCACCCGTCTCTCGTTATGGGATGCACATCCGGCGCCGTTTCGAGTCGTTAGGCATCGAGCCGTTGCCGTGGCCCTGGGAGACGTCGCCGGCGACCGCGGCGGTCTCTTTCACGCACGACGTGGATTACCCGCAGATCATCCGCTGGATTGAAGTCCCTCGGACGCTGCTGCGCGGGAAGCCGCGCCATGCGTGGGGGATCGCGCGCGGCACGCAGCACTTCTGGCGCTTCGGCGATTGGGTGGAATTCGAACGTCGCTTCGGCGCGCGGCCGACTTTCTTTTTCATGGCACGACGCGGCTCGCTTCGGCGCTTCGCCACCGGCACGCCGGACGCCTTTTACGACGTCCGCGACCGTGAGTTCAGTGAGCTCTTCACCGAGCTCAAAGACGCCGGCGCCGAAATCGGCCTGCACGCGTCCTTCCACGCGTTCCGGTCGGCCGACATGCTCCGCAACGAACGCGAACGCATCGAAAGCGTTGCGCAAGTCAAAGTGACAGGCAACCGGCATCACTATTGGCATCTGGATCCAGAAGATCCTAACGAGACGCTCCGGCACCACGAGCTCGCTGGCTTCACCTACGATTCATCCCTCGGCCTGGAGTATTACCCGGGATGGCGCCGTGGCATCTGTCACCCGTTCCGTCCCTTCCATCCGGGGCAGCGCCGCGCTGTCGACACTGTGCAGGTGCCGCCGGCGTGGATGGACGATCACTTCGATCGCCGCCGCAGCGTCAATGACATCAGCGATCCGGACGGCACGGCGAAGGAGCTGCTGGACACAGCTCGCACGCTGGCGGGGACCTGCGTCGTCGACTATCACGCACGCGGAATGAACGCGGACTTCTACCCTCGATATGGCCCCTGGCTGGCGCGCTTCGCTGAACGCGAGATGACACGTGGCGTGCATTTCGCGACGGCCGCCGAGCTGGCGGATGCGTACCGCGAACGCGTGCGGACCTTGAGCGCCGCCGGCTGCGACGACACGTTAGGTAGTGCCCCGCGTGTCAACGCCGCTTCCCCGCGGGTGCGGATCAGCGCGCTGACTCCGGCGGACATCGACGGTGTCGCGTCACTCCACACCGAGCTCTTCGGCGACGCCGAGTTTTACGGAACCTCGATCGCGCTTCTTGGGAGAGAGTTCCTCGCGCGCGGCCTGTACTCGCTGATGCTCGACTCTGCGAGTCTGCACTGCGACGTCGCCCGCGTCGCGGACCGCGTCGTGGGGTTCACCGTCTACGCGACGAACAAGGACGCCGCGTTTGGAAAACTCATCCGGGATCATCCGGCGCGTTTCATCCGCGCGCTCGCTATTGGGCTTGTGAAGAATCCCGCGACCCTTGGTGCCCTGCTCGGCAATGTGCGATATCTGGGTGGCGAACGACTCGATTTCCTGGACGGTGTCGAGGGGTGGTGGATCGTCGCTGGCGTTCATCCGGACGCGCGGACTCGCGACTTCGAGAAGAAGCATGGGGCTCGAATTGCGCATGCCTTCGTCGAACGCATGGAGAGTGTCATGCAGGCGGCGGGGTGCCGATCGTGGTATGGCGTCACGCGCGCCGAGAACGCGCCGATCAACGCCCTTTTGCAGCGCTTCGGCGCGCACGAGGTGGGGCTGCGCTCGATGGCGGACGTGACGCTGCGATATCGCGTCAAGCGCTTCGATGTCCCCTCGGGATGACGACACCGCACGCAGTGAACCAGCACGATTGCCTAACGCCGCACGCCCGTGCCGAATCGTATCGCGCCTTCGTGCTGCGCGCCGTGCCGCGGCTCCTCGGAACGCTCGATCGCGATCCTCTGTCTCCCACGTTCGGCAGCTTCGATCGCGAGCACTGGGCGTGGAAGTTCCGAGACTTTCCCGTGAACATGCTGCAGACGGGTCTGCTTCCGCTCGCCATGCTGTATACGTCGCGCTCCAATCCCTACGCCGGCCAGGAGCGCCTGCTGGAGTGGATTCTCGGCGCGATCGACGCCACGCTTCGGCGCCAGCATCGCAACGGCGCCTTCGACAGCGTCGCGCCGTACTCGCAGGATCACGGTGTCACCCTTGCTCTTGTGGCGACCCTCGCCAGCGCGCTGGGCACGTTAGGTGACTCGGTGCCGATTGAGCTGCGCGAGCGCGTATTGACGACCATCGCTCGCGGCGGCGCATTCGCCGAACGATCTGACGAAGACTACGCGTTCATTTCAAATCATCAGGCGCTCTTCGCGTTGGCGTGGCAGCGTGCGGGAGATGCCTTGGGCAGCGACGCCTATCGGGCGCGCAGCGTCGCGATCGTTGACGCCATAATCGCGCATCAATCGACCGACGGTTGGTACGCCGAATACGGCGGCCCCGATCCCGGTTACGAGTCGTTAGGCTTGTTCTACCTGGCGATGCTGCTGGACGAGACTCCGCTTCCACGGCTCGCCGAATCTGCGGCGCGCAGCGTACGCTTCCTTGCGCACTGCGTGCATCCGGACGGAAGCGTCGGCGGAGCCTACGGATCGCGCCTCACGCAGCTCTGGTACCCGGGCGGTTTCGAGCTGCTCGCGGGCCGAGACCCCCTCGCCGACCGTATTGCGAGCTTCGTTCACGCGCGCCTCGAGCGCGCCAACGTCGTCACCCCCGATACAGTCGACACGCATAACCTACCGTCGCTGCTTTATGCGTATCTCGTTGCCGCCAACGCGTGCGACGAGCTCCGGGAGTCACAGGAGCCGGTCAAGCTCCCCTGCGAAGGCGGACCACTGTTGCGGCATTATGACGCGTCCGGGATAACCGTTGCGGTGACGCAGCACTATCACGCCGTCACGAATGGTCGGCGCGGTGGCGTCATGACCGTTTGCAGCCGTGAATCCGAGAGCCTGGTCTTCGAAGACTCCGGCGTTGCGATCGAGGCTCAGGGGCGCAGCTGGACGTCTGCAGCACCCGCCGCCGTCGAGCGCGTCGAATTTGATGCAGGTGCGTCGCAGGCTCAGTCCTTGGTGCAGCCCGGCGCCCCGCGGAACGCCCCGATCACACCAGCTAAGTTCTTGATTCTACGGATCTTATGCTTCACTGCGTTTCGCAGCCTGACGCTCGGAAAAGCGCTGCGGCGCATGATTGTTGCTCGGCTCGTGACCGGCCGCGACGCAGGGCCGTTTCGCTGCCAACGAACCGTCCGCTTTGGGAGCAACACCATCGACGTTGAAGATCGGGTGACCGAACATGCCGCAGTGCCGTCGGGGCGCCCTCGCCTCACACGCGGCTATCAACCATTTCACATGGGATCGGCGCGGTATTTTCACTCCCGCGACCTGCAAACCATCCCGATCGTCGCATGGACCTCAGGCGTCAGCGGGAGCAGCGCCGGTGGGGGACAGCAGGCGGTCCACTCAGCGGGCGTTGCGTTACGTTGGAGCCCGGCCGGCACGTTTGAGGCTCGGCCGCTGGAGATAGCCGGGCGCGAGTCCGCAGAGGCAAATCGATGATTTTCGTGTTGCTGCCAGCATATAACGAGGAGGACGCGCTCGAGCCGCTTGCCGAGAAGATCGACGCGGTGATGCGTCGACTGGATGCCGACTACGAGATCGTCGTCGTCAACGACGGCAGCCGTGACCGCACGGCCGCCATCTGCGCCGAGCTAGCGGGGCGCTATCCGCTACGCATCATCACACATCGCATCAATCGCGGCCTCGGCGAGACAGCGCGCGACGGATTCGAGTACATCGCGGAGCACGGTGATCGGAGCGACGTCGTCGTGCGGATGGACTGCGACGACACACACGATCCGGGCTACATCGTGCCCATGGTCGAGAAGCTGCGCGAGGGGTACGAAGTGGTGATCGCCTCTCGTTATGCACCTGGCGGCGATCAGATCGGCCTCGATTGGTACCGGCGCACCATCAGCCGTTGCGCGAATTTGCTGATGAAGACCGTCTTTCCGATCCGCGGCGTCTGGGAGTATACGAGCGGCTTCCGCGCGTATCGCGTCGCGCTCATTCAGGACGCCATCGAGATCTACGGGAATCACTTCATCGATCTCAAAGGGATGGGCTTCACGGGGACCGTCGAGAAGCTGATCAAGTGCCGCCAGATGGGGGCGCACGTCGGTGAGGTCGGATTCGTGCTGCGCTACGATCAGAAACTCAGCGTCAGCAAGGTCGTGACGAGCCTAACGACTCTCGGTTACCTCACGCTCATCGCGAAGTACGTCGCGCCGTGGGGCGAACTGGGACGCCTCTGGTTGCGCCGCTGCGCGGAGCGTAGACGCACGGCGTACGGTCCTGACGGGCGGCCCATCGAAACGATTCAGCTCAAGCGAGCATGTGCGGAATTGCCGGTATAGTCTCGCGTGACCGTTCGCGCGCGCCCGACGTCGAGGGGCTGCGCGTGATGATGGAGACGCTGGCTCATCGCGGCCCCGATGGCGAGGGCGAGTGGATCGACGGGCCCGTGGCACTGGGGCACAAGCGTCTCGCGATCATCGACCTGGAGACCGGTCGGCAACCGATGTCGAACGAAGACGGATCCATCTGGATCGTCTTCAACGGCGAGATCTACAATTACGTGGAGCTGCGACGGGAGCTCGTTAGGCACCACCGCTTCCGAACGCAGAGCGACACCGAAGTCATCCTGCATTTGTACGAGGAGCTCGGCGAACGCTGCCTGGAACGCCTGAACGGCATGTTCGCGTTCGCCATCTGGGATGCGCGGCAGCAGCGCCTCTTCGCCGCGCGCGACCGCGTCGGCATCAAACCGTTGTACTACACGATCGATGCGGATCAGCTGACCTTCGCCAGCGAGCCGAAGGCCATCCTCGCGGCCGGTTTCGCATCGCCGGAGCCCGACCGCCATGGTCTCGAGGAATACCTGACGTTCCAGTTCTGCCTCGGCGATCGCACGCTGTTTCGCGACATCCGCAAGTTGGAGCCCGGTCACTACCTGACGTTCCGGCCAGCGCGCGACCAGCAGCCCGCCGTAGTCTGCTACTGGGATTACCGCTACGAGCTCGACTTTCATCACACTGACGAATACTTCCGCGAGCAGCTCGTCTGGTTGCTGAACGATTCCATTCGCATGCAGCTGCGCAGCGACGTGCCGGTGGGCGCGCACTGCTCCGGCGGACTCGATAGCTCCACCGTTGTCACGCTCGCCGCCAAGCAGTTCCCGAACCGCTTCCAAACCTTCACTGGTGCCTTCCGCGAAGGGCCGCAGTACGACGAGACTCGTTATGCGCGGGCCGTCGCCGAAGGGATCGGCGCGTTGTATCACGAGGTGTGGCCCAGCGCCGAAGAGTTCGTGGACGTGCTGCCTAACCTCATCTACATGATGGATGAGCCGGCGGCCGGACCGGGCCTCTTTCCGCAGTATTGCGTGTCGAAGCTCGCGCGCGCCCATGTGAAAGTCGTGTTAGGCGGACAGGGCGGCGACGAGTTGTTCGGCGGCTATGCGCGCTATCTGGTCGCGTACCTGGAGCAGGCGCTGCGCGGCGCTATATACGGCACCGGCGACGACGCGCGGCACGTGGTGACGTGGGATAGCATCGCCCCGAGCTTGGCGATGCTGCGACAGTATCGGCCGTTGCTACAGTCCTTCCTCAAGGACGGGCTCTTCGATGACATGGACCGGCGCTACTTCAGGCTTGTCACGCGTATCGAAGACGCGGATTCGCTGTTCACGACCGAAGCGTGGTCGAGCGACAGCCACGACCGCATGTTCGCTGCGTTCGCGCAGATTTTCAACAATCCGTCGACGAAGAGCTACTTCAACAAGATGACGAACTTCGATCTCAAGACACTGCTGCCCGCGCTGTTGCAGGTCGAGGATCGAACGAGCATGAGCGTTTCGCTCGAATCGCGCGTACCGATTCTCGATCATCGCATCGCGGAATTGGTGACGACGATGCCACCAGCAGTGCGCTTTCAAGGCGGTGACTCGAAGCGCGTGTTCCGTGACGCCGTCGCGCCCTTCATTCCTGAAGCCGTCGCCACGCGTCGCGACAAGATGGGCTTCCCGGTGCCTCTCTCCGAATGGCTGAGAGGACCAATTCGCGACTTCGTGAGCGATACGCTGCTGTCGCAGCGCGCGCGTGAGCGAGGCGTTTATCGCGCAGATGGCATCCAGCGGCTGCTTAGCCGCGATGCCGCGTTCAGTCGCGCCCTCTGGGGTGTGCTGTCGCTGGAGCTCTGGTTCCGCGCCTTCGTCGACGCTGACGCGGCCCGCGTTAGGCGCCGGGAAACGGCGCCCATCGCTGTCGTGCCCGAATGAGTCTTGTGAGTCCGGGCCGTCTCCTGCGCCGCGGATCGTGACCCTGGCAATTCAGGCCGGCCGAAAATGGCCAGCGCCTTCGTCGTTATGACAGGCAACCCACAGGCGGTGCGAAGCCAGGCTGGGACTCATGCGCCTGGCGAAACACGAGCGTCTGCGGCTGTTCTGTGCACTGTTCTCGCGGTGCTCGCCATTCATATCGCGACGTCGTGGGGCTACATCGGGCTGTATTGGGGCGATACTGGGCGGTGGCTGTACGAGGTCGATCGATTTGCGCACGGCGCCAGCCTCTATCGCGACGTGTATTGGCCCTTCCCGCCGCTCGCCATGTGGATTGTCGGAGGGAGCGCGCGAGTCATCGGATCGGATCTGAGTCAAGTCTGGATGATCACGGCGAGCATCGCAGTGTTGATCGGCGTGGCGTATGCGCTCATCATCGCAGCGCTGCTTCCCACTCGAATCGCGGTCCTGGCAGCTGCCACCGGCATGACGTTAGGCGCAGCGTACTCCAGCGATTTTTCGGCGCCGCTGGTTTCGGGCATGTATACGCCGGCGGTTCCTGTCGCCGTGCTCTGCTTATTCGCACAGCTCGCGCTGTTCGTGCAGGGTTGGTCACGTCCAGCGATCGCCAATGCCGCCATTGTGGGTGCATTGGGCGGCGCCGGCATCATGGCTAAGCATGATGTCTGGCCCGCGTGCGTGGTCCTCGTCATCGCCAGCGCGTTCGTCGCGCCGAGCGGCGCAGGCCAGCGCAGCGCCCGCGCAGCGGCAGCCGTCGGCGCGTTCATCGCCATCGCAGGGGGCGGAATCGCGTTGCTGGCGACGCAGCACGGAATCGCTTCGTTAGGTGCGATCTTCTCGGGGTATGGTCAGCTGCAAGAGCTGCAGGGTATGAATTACCCGAATCTCACACAGGCCGTCGTCGAGTTAGCAGCGTTAGGCATCGCCGCGGCCATCGTTGGCGCTGTGGCATGGGCAAGCGGGTCGTGGCGCAGTCGCGGCACGCTGATGTTTGTTGCTGTCGGAGCCACGCTCGCCCTGGTTGCCGCGGCCATTTGGCTGTTGCGAGCCGAACTGGTCGCGCGTCACGTGCTCGCGCAAGGCAGCTCCGAATTTGCACCTCCATTCGAGCGCTCGCTGTTGCCCTTCTCGCCGAACGCTTTGCGCCGATTGCGCAACGAGGTGCTCGTGCTTCGGTTGGAGCTTATCCGACGCTTGATCCCGGTCGCGGTTCCGTTCGCGCTGCTCGCACTTGCGTTCGCGCGGCGTCGACTGGCAGAGCCGTTACGTTGGCGTCTACTGGTTGTGCTTTTGTCGGTAGTGGTTGCGTTGCGCGCGCGGCGCATGCTCTCCTATGACGAGTGGTCCGCGCTCATGCTCGAGGTACCGGTGTACGCGTACGCCGTCATGACGTTATGGCCGCTGTCTCGCACGCAGCTGCAGCGAGCCGTCGCATCGATGTGTGCGTTTTTGTTCGTCGGTGGTCTTGTCGCTCAGCGATTGTTCGGTTTTGGCATTATGACTCGACGCGGCACCTATCCGTGGACTGAAACTGCGAGAGGTGGCGTTAGGCTTTCTCCGAACCACGTAGCAACGTATCGCCGAGTGCGCGACTACACGCTGCTCGCGGATCCGAGCGGCTCGCGTCCACTCCTCGCTTATGGATACAGCTCGGGTCACAATTACCTGCTTGGCAGACCGGGCGTCGGTTCGCTGACGCACGGATTTCGAATCTCGCTGTATCCCACGCCGGACTCTGCATACCGCGTGGCCCAGGCACAGCACGATCGTCTGATACTTGTCGACAACGCAGCATACAAAGACGCTGTGCCGGCCGCGGAGTTCGCGCCGTGGCGCTGGCAGCCGCGCATGAAGGTCAACCACTACGTCAGAGTGGACCGAACGCTGTTCGAGCGACTGCAGGTTGGCTGCCGCGAAATGACACCGTCGCAGGACGGACGGCTCATGTCCGTCTACGACTGCGCGCCCTCTTCCCGCATCGGCGTCAATCCGTGAGTCGACGCCTAACGTCATTCAGCGGCGCACAAAGTGCTTCGCGCGGGAATGAGCCTTCGTAGCATTTTCACGCGTACAGCGTGCGTTGTTGCGCTTGCGGCTCTCGTCGCATACACCCCGGCTTTCTGGTGGGGCGCACCATACGCGACGGCCTCGGATCGTACCAACGCCTGGGGCGTCGATGACGAGCCCCCGTTAGGCCCACTCGCGCAAGCACACGACATCATCGCGCCGAAGAAGGAGATGAACCCGAACCTCGGGTATCCGATGCTGCATCCGTTCATGGTGCTCGGTGCGTATGCGCCGTATGTCGGATATCTGGCCGTGTCGGGCGGGCTGGCATCTCCCACGGTCGCGTACCCGCACGGCTTCAAAGACCCCGTCGCCGCGCTTCGCAACCTGACGTTGATCGCGCACTTCCTGTCGGTATTGCTCGGAGTCGGCATCGTGCTCTGCGCGTTCGGGATCGCTCGCGAGATGTGGGACGAAGCGACCGGCGTCGTGGCAGCAGTCTTCGCGATGCTCGTGTATCCGATGTTCTACTACGCGCGCAACTCGAACGTGGATGTTCCCGTGCTGTTCTACACGACGGCGGCGCTGTGGGCATTCGCAGTCGTGGTGAACCGCGGCCTAACGCTGCGGCGGGCGGCATTGTTGGGCGTGCTGGCAGGGTGCGCTGTGGCGACAAAGGAACCGTCGTTCGCCTCGTTTGTTTTCGCGCCATTCGTTCTCCCGTTCTTGCGCGATTCAGCGAGCGGCAAACGGCTGTGGCGCGACGCCCAGTTCTGGCGTGCTGCCGCGGTGGCAACGTTCGCTGCAGCGGGTTCTTATGCGCTGGGCAGCGGGATGATCGTGGACTTCGCTCGCTGGCAGGCGCATCTCACGTTCATCCGCGAGCGAGTCGAGCTGGGACGCTCTGGGGGCGTCGCATTCGCGCACTTTTATCCAAATACGGCGCAGGGTCACATCGAGTACGCGGCGCGCATACTGGCACTCACTCGTGATGCGGTTTCGGCGCCGGGCATCGCGTTAGGCTTGGCGGGAATCGCGGTGGCGATCCGGCGCGACCCGCGATCCGCGCTCCTCGCGTCCTCGGCGCTCGGGTACCTGGCGATTCTATTCTTGAGTGCACGTGTCATCCAGCTACGCTACGTGATGCCCGTGACCTTCATCCTCGCCATCTACGGCGGCCACGCCGTCACAGTCGCGTGGCGCAGCAGCATGCCTGTGGTCCGCTGGGGTACGGCCGCGCTGGCGCTGACGACAAGCCTAACGCTGGTGCTGTGGGCGAGCGATCTCACGTACGCGATGTTGCGCGACTCGCGCTATGAGGCAGCGGTGTGGCTACGCGAGCACGCGCGACCGGGAGATGCCCTCGAGTACTTCGGCTCCGAGCACAAGCATCCGCCAATGCCGCAGTGGCTGACGTCGCGCCAGGCGATTCCATTTCGCGGTAGTCTCTACCGAGCCGACACCAGCGTCGTGGCCATTGCGGCCGTCACCGCGGCGTGGAATGAGCGTCACCCACGCTTCGTCGTCCTTGTCCCCGACTATACCAGCGCGCCGGGCGCGCCGCACGCCGCGAGCTGTCCGCCGGCAATCTATCGCGCGCTCGAAGACGGCTCGTTAGGCTATCGCCGCGCGGCCCTCTTCCAGAGCAAAACACCGCTCGCTTGGGCGCACCGCCCCCGGCTGGATCATCCAGTCGTGAACCCGCCCATCCGCGTGTACGAACGCGTCGCAGAGCCGGCATCGTGAAGCGAGCGCACCTGGCGGGAAGCCCCGCTGCCGAAACCTAACGTGAACCGGCCAGCGCTGGCCGTCCACGTCGATCTCGACGGGGCACGCCAGATCTTCCGCGCGCACGGCCGCGCCTTCCCCGGCGACGGCGATCCGATCTTCGCCAGCGGCATGGCGAACATGTTGCGACTCTTCGCTGAAGTAGGGATCCGAGCCACGCTCTTTGTGATCGCCGAAGATGTGCGCGATCCGGTTAAGCGCAGCGCAATCGCGGAAGCCGCCCAGAGCGGGCATGAGCTCGCGTCCCACACGGTGACGCATCCGAACCTCTTGCAGCTGAACAGCGCCGAGCGGCGCCGCGAAATTGCGGAGAGCAAGGCGATGATCGAGGACGCGCTCGGGTCGCCGGTTTCGGGATTTCGGGCGCCAGGGTACTCGATGGACGCGGAGTCACTGAGGATCCTGAGCGACTCGGGCTACGAGTACGATTCGTCGGTGCTGCCTAACGCCGCTTTCGAACGCCGCCTCGCGCGCCGACGTGCCGAGCTGCGCCGCCCGCAACGGTTCGAGGAGTTCGGTGGGATCGTCGAGTTACCGCTGCCTGGTCCAGCGCCGCTCTCGTTCCCCATTGGCCCGTCCTTCGCGCTCGCGTTCAGGGCGTGGCCGCTCTTTCACTGGATGATGGCTCGCGCCGCAGCGCGGGCTCATCCGACCGTTCTGCTGTTCCATCTCATCGACTTCGCCGCACCGCTGGATCGAACCAGTTTGGACAGTGCGCGCATGTCGATCTTCACCCTTTCCACACGCTCGGCGGCCGCCAAATACGAAGCGTGCCGGCGGATGCTCCGCGTCGTTCAGCGGCGCTTTCGCCTAACGGCGACGCGCGAGTTGCTTGCGCCGTTCCGAAGCGGCGCGGAGCGCGTCCGCGCGACCGACGCATGACTGAGCGAACGCGTCGCATCATCCTCGGGAGCGTGCGGCTCGCGATCGCCGCGGCCGTGCTGGCGTTTCTGGCGACAACCGGTCGCGTGGAATGGCGCGCATTGCGCGGGCTGCGCGACCACTGGGGCCTCACGCTGCTTGCGCTCGCGCTCCTGTGCATTGTTTTCTGGCTCGTGTCGCAGCGCGTTTGCCTGCTCTTCCGCGCCCGCGGGTTGCATCTCTCGTTGTACAACTCGCTGGGGTTGTCCCTCATCGCCAACCTCTTCGCGCTCGTCCTGCCTGGTGGCGGCGGTGACATCGTCCGGCTGTATTACACAGCCAAGAATGCCGCTGGCCGCCGCACAGAGATCGGCACGCTGCTTCTGCTTGACAGAGTCGCGGGCCTCCTGGCGCTGACTCTCTTTCCGATCATCGCAGCGCCGCTCTGCTTACCGCTCTTGCGACAGTCATCGGTGTTGCGCGCACTCTTGCTGCTGGCCGCGGTCAGCTCGCTCCTGATCGTAATCGCGATCGCTGTGTCCACCTCGCGCCGCGCCAGAGCGCTGCGCGGCGTGCAGTGGCTGTTACGGACTTTCCCATTAGGCGGATACCCCGCTCGCATGCTTGATACGATGCAGGTGTTTCGGCACCGCATGGGCGTCTTGGCGGCCGCAGTTGGCGTTTCGCTAGTGGCTCACGCGCTGAGCATGGCGATCGTCTGGCTGCTCGTGGCAGCGATCCAGGAAGGACGCGCGATGCAACAGGGCAACGCTGTACCATTCCTCGCCTCTCTTGGCTTCCTAGCCAACAATATCCCTGTTACTCCAGGCGGTCTCGGCGTCGGCGAAGCAGCGTTCGAGTCGCTGTTTCGGATCGCTGGGCTGGAGGGAGGCGCCGAGGCGATGCTCGCATGGCGCGTGTTGCTCCTGGCGCTGGCGCCTGCCGGATTGTGGTTCTTTGTGAGCGGACGCGCCGCCGGCGCCCGAATTACGGCCGCCTGAACAGGGGCAATAAACAAGGGCGGCACGTTCAACTCGTGCCGCCCTGCTGGGGGTTTAGAATTGGCGACGATCCGTCGCCGGTACAGCTTACGACGTCCGGGGGCAGGTGTTGCTCTTGTTGCAGCCGTCGCTCATACCGATGAAATCAAACGGCCCGGTGACACCAGCTCTCGTAACTTCTCTGAACGTTCCCAGCTTCTTCAACTCAGGGCTCTTGTACATGGCGATGGCTGCCTCCTCCTATAGGTCGACCGAGCCGGCGGTCGGAGCATTGAGGCGCACCCCGCGCCCCTAGGTTCAAATCACTGTTGCGTCAGTACACCCAAGCGTGCACGAAGCCAACACTCTACTTGTGCCGTGGCATTTAGAGCGGCAGCCTCTTCCCCATCCCCAGAGCGCTGAGTAGCCCAATGACGAGCCCGCTCAAGGAATTTACTTCCGTCCGTCACACGCAGGTCAGCAAGTATCATACCTTTTTGGCAGTGACTGCTAACCCACATGGCGTGCTCGCGAGTCATGCGAAACAGGGCCCGCATAGGGAGTCCAGTTCGTGTGGCCCGAGGGCCCAGTACGCTAGCCGGTAAATAGCCCTCAAAGGCACCGCGCAGCAGCCTTTTGTTTTCTCGCTGGGAGTAGCTCTCAGAGATCGGCCGACCGGCTGCGAAGCGGACTATCCTGCTGTCGAACAGTGGGGTTCTGATCTCGATGCCGTCAAGGAGACCCGTCGCTGTGTAAGCGGCGTTGAAGCGCTCACCCGTGACGTGACGCAGAAACCAACTCTGCTCGAGCGCGGCGTGACCTTCCCCGCGTCGGCGCTCCAGTCCTCTGCGGTTCAAGTCCTCGAGCACGGGCAACTGATCGAACGCTCTGTTAGTCCAGGGGGGTAGCTGCCGCTGCAAACGGTGTTGCAGCGTGCGCCGTCGCAGCAGCCTGTTTGCAACGGAGATCGCCTCCGGCGGAAAATTCGGCAGCAGAACAATGCGGACGAAGGCGCGCCAATCTGTGCCACCGCCGGCCTCGCGCCACTCCTTCGCGAGCTTGATCCAGTGCAGACCGAGAAGGTGGTCAGCCAGGCGAATCACGGTCACAGAAAAGAACTGATCCCCGCCATTGCCGACCAATGCCACGCGAGCGCCAAGCCTTCGCGTTGCTACAGCGAGTGCTCGATTGGATTGCTCATACGGATGGTAGAATGGCTCGTCGCGCAGCCGCGCCGCCTCGACCGGCGCTGTAAGAGGCGGCACGGCGTCGACATCGAGCCACGTGGTGCTCGTCTGCCAAAAACCAGTCGACATCTCAATGATCTCATCTTCTCGTCCGGGATCTCCGGGCGGAAACGACATCGAGACGGTTCGAGAACCGGCAGTGCCCGCCTCTCGCGCGGCTATGCGCGACGCGGCAAAGAGGGTGGACGAGTCGTAACCGCCGCTGAGCCATATCGCGCTGCCGGCTGGATGCGCCTCTCGCTCGGCGACAGCGGCGACAATGAGACGTCGCAACTCCTCCTTCCCTTCCGCGAACGGCACCCCGTCGTCGCGGAGGAAAACCGGCACCTCCCACCAACGCTCGATGCGCGGCGAGTGGCCCAAACTCCAAGTCAGGCGATGACCGGCCGGAAGTCGGCTCGCAGCTGAATAGGCGGTCGCTGCCGGATTCTGTACGCGCAAATACAACGCGTCATCAGCAACCGAAACCAGGTTGAGCGTCTGGTCGAATGATGGCAACGCCGTGAGCCCATCGAGGCGTGACGCGATGGCCATTCCTCCAGCCTGTGCTGCGTAGAAGAGTGGCCGATAGCCGGCATGATCCCGTGCGGCGAGCACTGTTCGCGTGCGGCGATCCCAGACTATGAGCGCGAAGTCGCCTTCGATCTTGTCGAGAAACGCTTCGCCCCACGCTCGATACGACGCCAGTATCAGAGCGGCGGGGGACGCGGCCGCCGGCGCGATGCCTGAGCGCCCGAGCGCCGCGCGCAGATCGCTGACATAGTAGAGCGACGCGTCAGTGACGACCGTGGCTGCCTCGTCTGCGGCGAGGCGCGCGGCACCCGGACCGGTTCCAGTCTCCCACACATCGGAGACAGCGCCTAACGCGACATCTCCATCGTGCCACAGTTCAACCTGCTCGCTGCCCCTCGCGTGCATGGCGGCGAGCGCCGCGCGCGCCGCCTCGCGCGGCTCGAGATTCTTGACGCTGAACACGCCGACAATGGCAGTCATATGGAACGCTGTCCCTGGCTCGCCCTTGCCAGCCGCCAGTGTCCTCGAATGCAGCTCAGGTGTTAACGACGGTGCTCATCGCCGTGCACCGAGGGAGCGCTTCACGACGTCATCGAGCAAGCGTTCGGCGAGCGCACGCCGCGTAGAGTCTTGGGCCAGGTTTTGCGTTTCGGCGACGTCGGTGCGGTATGCGTACGCTTCGATGCTGCCTTTACCATCGCGGATGACGTGCAGCGTATCGTCGATCAACGACACCATATCGCCCCAGTAGGCAGGATTCCGGGTTTGACGGTTGAGCTCTTTGCTGACCTGGGAGATGACTGGACTGATCGGAGCGAGCGAGTCGCGCCCGAGTGTAACGAGCGATGCTCCCGGGAGGACTGGCGAGCGCGCTCCAACGTCGGACAGGTCCTGTATCGTTCGGGCGAGGTCGCGTAGCGAAACGGCGCGCCTAACGCGAACGCCGCCGGGCACGCGATTCAGCCCGAGAATCACCAGGGGAACGTGCAGAACTT
>DATBKN010000375.1:0-2291 GCA_036555845.1 Gemmatimonadaceae bacterium
AGCCGCCGCCTGGAAGGCGGCGAACCGGCCGGCTGGAAGCCGGCGCTCCGATGCCGGCGCCTGTGGTCGATATTAGTGAATGGAGTACTTCGCGAAGCGCCGGGTGAGGGGTCGTGCGGCTATCATTCGCCCGCGGTGAAGCGGCCCTACTTCTTCGAGATCTTCGTGCTGGTGAATCTCGCCGCCATCGCGATTCTCGCGCACGACACCCTGCCCATCGTCGGCTCGCCGGTGACGATCGTCGCCGGCCTCCTGATCTCGACGACGCTCTGGACGCTCCTCGGCCTGGGAGTTCGCAGCATCGTCGCGCTCGTGCGGAAAGACCGCGCGTTCTTCCGTGCCATTCGCAAGAGGAAGTGGCTATTGGACACGGCGCGCCTCGTCACCGGCGTCGCGCTGTCGATATTCACCTACGGCTGGATCAAGCTCGTGGTGCCCGTCTATCACCCGGTGCTGTACGACCAGGCGCTGTGGGACATCGACCGCCTGCTCTTCTTCGGCCTCTCGCCGACGGTGTTCTTTCTCGACCTCCTCGGTGAACCGCACCTGCTTCGCGCGATCGACTGGTCGTACGCGAACATCTTCTTCGCCAGCACGCTCATCGCGGCGGCGTACTTTCTGTCCGAGCCGAGCCGGCGCATCCGCGTCGCCTTCATGAACGGCTACGCGATGCTGTGGATCGCCGGCGCGTGGCTGTACATGCTGGTTCCCTCGCTCGGTCCCGCGTACCGCTTCCCCGACATCTGGATGGCGCACGGGGAGACGCTGCGCACGACGCAGGCGTTCCAGGCGCTCCTCATGCGCAACTACCAGAACGTCCTGACGGCGGCGCGGGGCGAGGCGGCTGGGCCGATCAGTATCGTCTTCGGCATCGGCGCGTTTCCCAGCCTGCACGTCGCGTTTCAGATGTACGTCTTCCTGTGGATGCGCAAGCTGTGGACCGCGGGCGAGGTGCTCTTCGCGATTTTCGTCGGCGCCATCTTCCTCGGATCGATGATCACCGGATGGCACTACCTCATCGACGGCATCGCGGGACTTTTGCTGGCCTACCTCTGCTATCGCGTCTTCTACCGGCGCGCCGGCATCGACCGCTGGCTGGAACTTCGGCGTGCGCGCCGCTGTTTACAGCGGCATGCCACAGACTGAAACGACTCTCGGCGAGGTGTTGTCCGAACGGACCGTCGAGGGAGTGCTGTACGAAAAACTGGAAAGACAAGCGGTGCGCTGCTTCGCCTGCGGCCATCGCTGCAAGATCCCGCTCGGACTCAAAGGCATCTGCAAGGTTCGCTACAACGAAGACGGCATCCTGAGAGTGCCGCGCGGATACGTGGCCGCGCTGCAGGTCGACCCCATCGAGAAGAAGCCCTTCTTCCACGCCTATCCCGGCGCGCTGGCGCTGTCGTTCGGCATGCTCGGCTGCGACTATCACTGCGGCTACTGCCAGAACTGGGTCACGTCGCAGGCGCTGCGCGACCCGGCTGCGATCGCTCCTCCGCGCGACGTCGAGCCGAGCGAACTGGTGAGTCTGGCGAAGAAGCACGGCGCGCAGGTCATCACGTCGACCTACAACGAGCCGCTGATCACGTCCGAATGGGCGGTCGAAGTGTTCAAGGAAGCGAAGGCCGCGGGACTGGTGTGCTCGTACGTGTCCAACGGCAACGGGACTCCCGAGGTCCTCGACTACATCGCGCCGTACGTGACGATGTACAAGGTCGACCTCAAGGGATTCCACGACCGACACTACCGCGACCTCGGCGGAACGCTGCAGCCGGTGCTGGACACGATCAAAGGCCTCAAGCAGCGCGGCATTTGGGTGGAGATCGTCACGCTGGTGATCCCCGGGTTCAACGACTCCGATGAAGAGCTGACCGGCATCGCCGAGTTCCTGGCGAGCGTCGATCCCGACATCCCGTGGCACATCACCGCGTACCACGAGGATTACAAGATGACCAATCCGCACACGACCGCCGCGCACCTCTTGCGCGCGTACGAGATCGGCAAGCGCGCCGGGCTGCGATACATCTACCCGGGCAACATCCCCGGCGCGTTCGGCGACAAGGAGGGGACGCACTGCCCGAAGTGCAACGCCGTCGTCATCGGACGCAGCGGATTCCGCGTTACGTCGTATCGCCTCATCGACGGCAAGTGCCCCGAGTGCGCGACTCCGATCCCGGGTGTGTGGGGGGATGCACACGTCGGGCGCAACGGAGTGCCGCGCCCGGTGTGGTGGTGATTGGCTACGCGTAGCGTCTGGAGTGCGCGAGCGCGAGCTCGCGCTCTCGTTTCCGCGA
>DATBKN010000376.1:0-8671 GCA_036555845.1 Gemmatimonadaceae bacterium
TGCACGTCGTGCGCGAGGATCCTGTGCGCGCCGGGCTGCTCTATGCGGGAACTGAGCACGGCGTGTACGTCTCATTCGACGATGGCGGGCACTGGCAGCCGCTGTCGCTGAACCTGCCTGACGTGCAGGTCTCCGATCTCGTCGTCCAGGGCCAGGATCTCGTCATCGCGACGCACGGGCGTTCCTTCTGGGTCCTCGGTGACGTCTCCCCGCTGCGCCAGTACACGTCGGCAGTCGCTGCCGCCGACGCACACGTGTTCGTGCCGAGCCCGGCGCTCCGGCGCATGCGGCCGGCGGCGATCGATTACTGGCTCGCCGCGCCGGCCGACAGCCTAACGATCGAGATCCGCGATGCCAGCGGGCGGCTTGCCCGGCGGCTCACCTCGGCGGCACGCGAACGCGGGCTGCATCGCGTGTATTGGGACGGCCGCTACACCGGGGCGACTGTCTTTCCGGGAATCATTCTCGAGGGCGGCGATCCGCGGCGCGGCCCGCTGGCCCCACCCGGCCGCTACGACGTGCGCCTAACGAGCTTCAGCGGTGTGAACCGCGTGACGCGGACGCGCTCGCTGGAGCTGCGCCGCGATCCGCGCGTGCCGGCCGTCAGCGATGCAGATCTGCACGCGCAATTCGCGCTCGCGCTGGCGATCCGTGACGCGACGACCAAAGCCAACGAAAGCGTGCTCACGATCCGTCAGCTCACCACACAGCTGAGCGAGCGCGCGAAGAGAGCGGGCGAGGGCTCAGCTGCGCAGGCCGCACTGGCCCCGCAAGCGCTCGCGCTGGTCGACGCGTTGCGCGCCGTCGAGAGCGAGCTGTATCAGGTGAAGAACCAAAGCTCCAAGGACAAGATCGCGTTCCCCATCAAGCTGAATGACCGTCTGACGGGACTGCGTAGCAATCTGGAACGTGGCGATGGCGCGCCGCCCGCCTCGTACAGGAAAGTGTTCAACGAATTGTCAGCGGAGCTGAACGTGCAGCTGGCGAAGTTGCGCGTGCTGCTGCAACGGGATCTGGCAGCGCTCAACAAAAAATTGCGCGACGCAGGCCTCGATCCAGTTGATCCATAAAGCTCTCAGCCGACAGCTTACGGCTGTCTGCTGACAGCAGCTGACAGCTAATGGCTGTTAGCTGAGCGCTGACAGCTTTCGTTAAGGATGGTCGGCTATCGACGGCGCTAGAGCCCAGTGAGCCACTGCCTAACGCGATAGATCTCCTCGCTCATCGCGCGCCGCGCGCTGAAATCACGTTCCAAACCGGCCAGCAGCACCTCGGCGTCGATCTCATAGTCATCGCCTTCGCCGTTCCAGCTGAGGCTCGTCCATTCGCGCACGCGCACCTGCCCGCCCTCGGGACGGCCGATCAGCAACAAGCGTTCCGGCTCACCCTGGCCGCCGGCCACACGCAGCGTGAGGAATTCGTTCGACGCATCGTGATGCTCGAGCTCATTGTGCGTGTGCGGACGCGATGCGTGTCCGTTCGCCGCATGATCGTGATGCCGGCGTACATTCTGCCGCGACAATGATGACGAGATCATAGCGGTAATCTCCTGTCGATGACCATCGCCGCGAACAGGAGAGCCAAGTAAAGCAGAGAAAACTTGTACAACTTCCAGGCCTGCTCGGTCCACCCGGCTCCCTCTGCGCGACGCACGCGCCACACACCATGCAGTAGCGCCAGGTCCAGCGCTAGAGCGCAGCCGAAGTAGATCCAGCCAAATGCAGCGAACGCAACAGGAAGAATCGTGAGCGCGACGAGAATGCACGCATACCAGAGCATCTCGTCCTTCGTCTCGCGTTCACCCCACACGTTAGGCGCCATCGGCACGCCGGCGCGCGCGTAATCGCGCTGCTTGAGCAGCGCGAGCGCCCAGAAGTGCGGCGGCGTCCAGTAGAACACGATGAGGAAGAGATACCACGCCGTAAGATCGAGCGAGCCGGTGACAGCGGCCCAGCCGACGAGCGGCGGGAACGCACCGGCCGCGCCTCCGATGACGATGTTCTGCGGCGTCGAGCGCTTGAGCCAGCGCGTGTAGATGAACACGTACGAATAGAAGCCGCCCAGCGCGAGCGCGGCAGTGAGAACATTGACGAACGCAGCGAGCAGCCAGGTCGCAGCCGCAGCAAGCGCAACACCGAACGCGAGCACGGCGGCGGGGGCGAGTCGGCCGCTCGGGATCGGGCGCAGGCGCGTCCGCGCCATCGTCTCGTCGATGTCACGGTCGAGATACATGTTGACGGCATTCGCGCCGCCGGCCATGAGATAGCCGCCTAACGCCACGAGCAAGACGGTGCTCCAACTTGGGCTGCCGGCCACGTACATCGGCGCGATCGTCGTCACGAGCAACAGCGAGATGATGCGCGGCTTGGTCAGCGATACGAAGTCACCCACCGTGGTATTCTTCGTCACCGCGGACGCGGTGGCGTGCGTCATGCGTGCGCCCCCGCCGCAGATCCGGCGCGGCCCAGCAGCGCCCCGCGCGCGGCGTGCGGCGCGTTGCGTCGCGCCACGATCGTGAGGGACACGACGAACAGCCAGATGAGCGTTCCCACCGCCTCGTGCAGCGAACGCAGAACGAGCGGCAGATTCAGCTCCACGAGAAACGCCGCCACCAGCACCTGCAGCCCGACAGCGCCAAACGTTAGGCGCGCCAGGGCGAGCACACGCGTCTCGCCGCGACGCTGAACCTGAGACGCCAGAGCCCCCGTGTGCAGCAGCACGAGCAGCGCGATGACTCGGTGCGTGTAGTGCACGTGCTGCGCTGGACTGCTTGGGAGGAGCGCGCCGTTGCAAAGCGGAAAGCCGCCGCACGCCGTGTTGGCACCCGGCACATGCGCCGTCAGCGCTCCGAGTACAAGCGCCAGGAAGACGAGCGCGCTGGCGGCGTACGCCGCTCGCACGGTGCGCGGCGCGACACTCTGCGTCGCCGGGCCCCAATGGTGGCTGGCGCGCTGGATCACAACCAGCAGGACAGCGAGCAACGTCATCGCGATCGCGAGGTGCGTGACGATGACTGCCGTGCTCGTGAGCTCCAACTTGACCGTCGCCGCGCCAAACAACGCCGCAACGATCACGAGGGCTGCAGCCAAGAGCGCGGCGCGCAGGACGCCACCTGGTCCGGCCACGCCAGGCGTACGGCGCCTAACGAATGCAAGAAGAAGCAAGGCGACGATGGCCAGCGTCAGGGTCGCTGCGATGTAGCGATGCGTGACTTCGATGATGAGATCGAGACGCTCGAGCGGAGGAATCCAGTACCCGGCGCACTGCGGCCAGTGATCGCCACAGCCCATGCCAGAGCCGGTGATCCGCACGATCGCGCCAAAGACGATCTGGCCGAACGCGAGCACGAGTGTGACCCACGCGAGACGGCGCAGCGCGATCACGACGCGTGCCCCGCGTGCTCGTTTGCGTCCTGGTTAGGCAGTGACTGCGCGCTCTGCGCGCGCCATGTCAGTGTGAGCATGACGCTCAACACGATGACGGGGATCGCGATAAAAGCAAACTCGCTCGCGCGCGGGCGACGCGTCCCGGCGGCCGGCGTGCGACCTGCCCACCACGCGCGTAGGATCATCAATTCGCCAAAGATCAGAAGCGCCGCAGCGCTCCAAAAAAGCAGAGCCTTCACGATAGCTGTATGAGAGAACGCGCTTGAAGCTAGACGTTGACCACACGCCACGCGAGCCACGAAATGGCGTGACGCGCGCGTCACTCGCGCCCTGCTCGCGCGCGAAGTAGCATTGCGAGCCATGACAACCCCTCCCGTGCGAGACCCGGGCGCTCTGCCGAGACGCATCGGCTTGTGGAGCGCCGTGGCGATCGTCGTTGGTTCCACGATTGGATCCGGGATCTTCCGCACACCGGCGAGCGTGGCGAGTCGGATACCGGGTCCGCTGCCGCTCATCGCGGTCTGGGTCGTGGCCGGGATTTTCGCGCTCTGCGGTGCGCTGACGTTGGCCGAGGTGTCCAGCATCTTGCCGCGCACCGGAGGCTTCTATGCCTTCCTGCGTGACGGTTGGCATCGCCTGCTGGGTTTTCTTTTCGGCTGGTCGCAGCTCGTCATGGTCCGGGCCTTCGCGTTAGGCGCCGTCGCGATCACCTTTTCCGAGTATTTTTTGCGCGTACTCGGCTACGATCCGACCGTGGCGCCCTATGACAGGGCCGCGCACTACGTTGCCGCGGTTGCGATCGTCATTACCGCGACGTTCAACATCGTCGGTGTGCGCTGGGGCGCCTTGGTAACGAACCTAACGACACTTGGAAAATTCGCCGGGCTTTCCTTCGTCATCGTCGTGGCGCTGCTGCTGGGGCTTCCCCAGACGGGCGGCCACTTCACGCCAGCCGTTCCTCCCGGCAGCTTCGCGCTCGGCGCGTTCGGTCTCGCGCTCGTGTCGTGCCTGTGGGCGTATGATGGATGGGGAGACTTGAGCTACGTAGCGGGTGAAGTGCAGGAGCCGCAGCGCAACCTGCCTCGGGCGCTGATCGGTGGCACGCTGGCGGTCATTGGGATCTATGTACTGGCCAACGTGGCGTATCTGGCCGTACTGCCCGTGGAGCAGATTCGAACGTCCAAACTCGTCGCGGCCGACGTCGCTCAGGCTGTGATGGGCCGGCCCGGCGCCGTGCTCGTGTCCGTCACGGTCATGATTTCAACGTTCGGCACGTTAGGCGCGATCCTGCTTACGACGCCGCGCATTCTCTTCGCGATGGCTGATGACGGCTTGCTCTTCCGCCAGATCGCCGCCGTGCACCCAAAGTATCAGACGCCGCATATGGCCATTGGGCTGGTGGCGTTGCTCGGCGCCGTGTTCGTGCTCTTTTTCCCGTTCGAATCACTGGCCGATTTCTTCGTGACGGCGATGATTCCGTTCTACGCGTTAGGCGTCGCCGCCGTCTTTCCCTTGCGTCGCCGCGGTGCCGTCTCTGCCTATCGCACGCCGGGGTATCCGGTCGTCCCGCTCCTTTTCATAGCATCCGTAGCGTACCTGATGATCAACGGTCTCGCGTCGCCGGAATCGCGGAAGACGACAGCGATCATCTTTGGCGTCATTCTCGCCGGCATTCCGTTCTACTACATGATCGAGCGACGGCGCAGAAGCTGACACGCGCGACCGTCACCGACAGAGACCCGGATCGCCTCGTTAGGCTTCGCCCGGGTCTCAAGAGTGGCCGCCATAACCGGCGCAAATCGACGCGCTATTCATTGGCAAGTGACCTGGCATTTACAAGAGTTTCTTGACCCGCCACTGAGCGCCGCCATAGCTTTTTCGCCGCCAGCGCGGCACTCCGCGCTACGATTACACTCGGCTGAATCCCTCGCCAACAATCCTCACTCACAGGATGCATTCATGAAACTGATCCATCGACTGGCAGCATGCACCGCAATCGGGCTGTTCGGAATCCTGCCACGGGGGCCCGTTCTGGCCCAGGGAGTCACTACTGGGGCGATTGGCGGCCTCATTACAGACTCCACGGGGAATCCGATCGGACAGGTCCAGGTGCAGATCGTGAATCGCAACACGGGCTACACCGTGGGCGGCCTAACTCGAGAGAATGGGCGCTATCTCATTCCCGCGCTCGAAGCGGGGGGTCCCTACTCAGTCACGGCGCGCCGAATCGGCTTCCAACCGCAGACGCGGGACAACGTCTATGTATCGCTCTCGCAGACGACTCCTGTGGACTTCCGCCTTGGACAGCAAGTCGCTCAGCTCACTGGCGTTACGGTCGTCGCTACAACGAGCGATTTCTCGTCCAGCCGACAGGGCGTCGAAACAACGCTCAGCGATTCGATGCTGCAGCGCATTCCCACGCTGAGCCGCGACATCGTCGACTTTGTGAAGATCTCGCCGCAGGTCGTGCGACCGCTTGATGGCGGTCCAAGCGCAGGCGGTACCTACAACCGCTTCAACAACTTCACGATCGACGGCGCGAGTCAGAACGATCGCTTCGGACTAGGATCATCGGGCGGCACACCAGGTGGCGCTACAGGCGGCCGGCTCATCTCGATCGATGCAGTAAAGGAGATGCAGGTTCTACTGAGCCCCTCCGATGTGCGCCATGGCAACTTCTCCGGAATGCTGCTCAACGCCGTCACGAAGAGCGGCACGAATGACTTCACAGGCAGCGCCTTCTTTGCGTATCGCGATTCCAAGTTCGGCCGAGATACAGCAGTGATTCGAGACTCGAAGATCGAGGTGTCGCAGTTCGGTTTCACGCTCGGCGGTCCAATCATTAAGAACAAGCTGCACTTCTTCATCGCACCGGAATTCCAGCAGCGCTCCCAGCCATCAAGCGGACCGTTCGTCGGACAGACGACGAATGAAGCTGGCATCGTCGCGGCCGATTCAGTCGAAGCTGTGCGGCAGGCGCTGGCTGGGCGCTTTGATGTGGGATCTTCTGGTCGAGTCAATAACGACAATCCGCTCACGAACCTCTTCGGCCGACTGGATTATCAGATCAGCGAGAACCATCGGCTCGTGTTCCGCCAATTGATAAACAGCGCCGAATCGGATGCATTCTCGCGCAACGCAACGTCGTTCAACACGGCCGTGGGTGTCCAGAGCTCGGGCTTCCGGCTCTCATCCAACGGCTTCACGACCAAGAACACCAACAACTCGAGCGTTTTTCAGCTGTACAGCTACTTCAGCGGCGGAAAGTCGAACGAGCTGATCGTCGGCTACAACACGGTGAAGGACGAACGCATCGTGCCAGTTAAGGCGCCGGAGATATCGATCGGCGTCACACCGCCCGGTGGCACGTCACCAACCGCGTCAATCACCGTTGGCACGGAGCAGTTCTCTCCGGATAACCTGCTCAAGCAGAAGATCCTCGAGGTGCAGAACAACTTCTCGCTCCCGTGGCAGGCGCACAACTTCACGTTCGGCGCTCGTTACGAACGCACCGACATTTTCAACAACTTCGCGCAGCAGGCGTTTGGCGCGTATAAGTTCGCGAACATCGCCGCGCTGCGCAGCAACACGCCGCTCAACTACGCGTTCGCGTACAGCAACGGCGGACCGATTGCGGCGGAGTTCGACGTCGGGCAGTACAGCGCATACGCGCAGGACCAGTGGAACATCACCGATAAGCTGTCGATGACTTACGGGCTTCGCCTCGACGTTCCACAGTTCGGTGATGCGCCTGTCGCGAACGACACGATCGCTGCTCGCTTCCGCGCCGCCGGTATCAATGATGTGCGCACCGACGCGAAGCCGAAGAATCAACTTCTCTGGTCGCCGCGCATCGGCCTCAACTACGATCCGACAGGTGATCGCAAGAATCAGATCCGAGCCGTCGCCGGAGTCTTCACAGGCCCGCCGCCGCTCATCATGATCGGCAACGCCTATGCGAACACGGGGCTCGGTCTAGTTCGCTTGCTTTGCTCGGGGGCGGGTCAGGTCCCGGCGTTTACGACTGATGTGGATCAGCTGCCGCGCGCGTGCGCGGGTCAGCCGGCACCGCTACCGGGTCAGGCTGGAACCGCGGGCGTGAACGTTACGGATCCTGACTTCAAGTACCCGCAGAACTTCACGGGCTCATTGGGCTTCGACAGACAGCTACCGTGGGGGACGATCTTCACGTTCGAAGGTCTGTATCGTAAGGCGATCAACGGCGTTCTCGTGGTTGATCGCAACATTCGCGATCCGCTGACGCGCAGCAACGGGGCGCCAATTACGGACCGAACGGGTCGTGTGCTGTACTGGGCGGATTCGCTCAGCACCACGGGCGGTGCGCGGCGCGTGATCACCACCATCGGTCGACCGGCCGTCTCCTTCAGCGAAGGCGTGATCGAGGTAACGAACCAGTCGAAGGACTACAACTGGTCCGTGTCGGGGCAGCTCCGTAAGAGCTTTGGTGGCGACCTGGACCTGACCGCTTCGTATACATATCTCGAATCGAAAGACGTGCAGAGCCTAACGTCTGACCGTGCGATCTCGAACTGGCGCAACGGTATGCAGCCATTCGGTTCGATCACTGATCCGCCGCTCGCCAATTCGTACTTCGACCGTCCGCACCGGCTCGTCGCGTCGGGCAACTACACGTTACCGTGGAAGAGCTGGGCGACGAACGTTTCTCTGTACTACGAAGGGACGTCGGGATCGGTTCTCACGTACACTTCGAACGGCGACCTGAACGGCGACGGTTTTAATGGCAACGATGCGATCTACGTTCCGACGGGTCCGACAGATCCGAACATCGCATTCGGTACGGTCGTAGCCGGCGTGTTCACGCCTAACGCGCAGATGGCGCAGGATTTCGATAATTTTGTAAGCGAGAACAAGTGCCTCAACGAGCAGCGCGGTTCGATCATGGAGCGCAACAGCTGCCGCGGTCCGTGGCAGAACCGTATGGACTTCTCGCTGCGTCAGTCGCTGCCGACTGTTCGCGGTCAGCGTCTCGCGGTGCAGCTCGACATCCTGAACTTCCTCAATTTGCTGAACAAGGATTGGGGACAGTGGTCGCTACCGACGCTGAGCCAGAACTTCCCGCAGCAGTCGGTGCTCATCATGCGCGCACGCACGACGGGTTCCCTCACGCAGTCTGTGAACGGCTTCGAGTTTGATTCGCGTGTGCGCAGCAACACCGATCAAACAGCATCGTCGGCCGGTGCGTTCATCAAGCGCGCCAGCTCGGAAGCGAACTTCTATCGCATGTTGCTGACAGTGCGCTATTC
>DATBKN010000377.1:0-2668 GCA_036555845.1 Gemmatimonadaceae bacterium
CCCGGCGCTCTTTGTGTGGCACGGCGCCGAGGAGCGCGGGCTGTTGGGATCGCGCTGGCATTCGCAGTGGCCCGTGATCCCGCGCGATCAGATCGTGGCCGTGCTCAACGGCGATATGATCGGGCGCAACAACCCGGACTCGGCCGCATTGTTAGGCGCACAACCGCCGCATAGGAATTCTACAGATCTTGTGGAATTGGCGCTCAAGGCCAATGACCTAACGTCGAAGTTCAAGCTCGACACGCTGTGGGATCGTCCGACGCATCCCGAAGGCTGGTACTTCCGCAGCGATCACTTGCCGTACGCTCGGCTCAACATCCCGGCGATCGAGTACTCGACAAACCTGCATCCGGATTATCACACGCCAAAGGACGAGCCGGATCGCATCGACATCGACAAACTGCGGCGCATGACGCAGTGGATGTATGCGACTGGTTGGCTCGTTGGAAACGCGGCGCAGCGCCCGCGCTTGGATCCGGGCTTCAAACTGGAGCGATGATCGGCGGCGCGCCCTCGGCGCCATATCCGATCACTTCCTGCTCTTTGACTGTGAGGGGGCGAGGCCTTCGTAGATCTGATCGAGCGTGAGCATGACTTCGGGGCAGGAGAGCATTATCGTCCCATCACGGCGAAGATCCTCCTGTTGCCACGCCCCGCTCGTGTCGCGCCAGTGCCTAACGACGCGTCGCCAGGCCTGTTCGACGATTAGATAGGTCTTGAGCGAGGGGATACTACGGTAGGCCAGTAGCTTGTTCGTTCGGTCAACTCGCGCTGTCGAGGGGGACGTGACCTCGACCAACAGACAGGGCTCATTGACTCTATGACTATCAGTATCGGACGGGCTACAGGCGACAATGGCATCCGGATAGTAGATATCGTTGCCAACCCGGAGCTGTAGTCCTCCGAGATAAGCTTCGCAGGGTCCGCCCGCTGCCGCGGCGCGGAGGCGCATGTAGATGTTGCCGACGATGCGACCGTGCCGCTTGCTCGCGCCTTCCATTGCGTACACTTCGCCAGCCACGAATTCATGGCGCAGCGGCGACGCCTCTTCGAACTCAAGGAACTCTTCGAAGGTCAATAGCTTGGTCGGAAGGATCGGCGACGTCATACGCCGAGTATATCGCGACGAAAGCGATGAGGCGACTGCAGAAATGCGACATCAGGCTCCAGGCTCTTCCAGCCGTTGCTCCAAAATGGTAGAATTATACCATAATGGTAGAATGGTAGAGATCGAGCTATGGGCCTCAACATCAAGAACCCCGAAGTCGAACGCCTGGCCGCCGAAGTGGCCCACTTGGCGGGAGAATCCAAGACTGAGGCTATTCGCCGAGCGCTGGAGCTGCGCAAGTCGCAGCTCGGCTTGCGCGGAACCGGGCCTTCGCGCGGGCAACGGCTGCGCGCCTTTTTGGAGCGCCGCGTGTGGCCCACGGTCCCCGCGTCCGTTTCCCGTCAGCGGCTCTCCAAACGCGCGGAGGAACGCATCCTCGGCTACGGGCCAAAGGGCGTGTGATCCTCGACTCGTCGGCCGTCGTCGCGATCCTGTTGCATGAGCGAGGGCATGAACGGCTGCTCGATGCACTCGTCGCCGATGCTGTCGTGGGAATCGGCGCACCGACAGCTGCCGAGAGTGCGCTCGTTATTGCTGCGCGCTTGGGGCCGCGCGCTCGCCCGTTGGTCGCGGAGTTCATTCGCGAGGGCGGTATAGAGGTACTTCCGTTTCGCGAGGAGCACGCGGCAGCTGCGCTCGACGCGTACCTGCGCTACGGCAAGGGGCGGCACAAAGCCGCGCTCAACTTCGGTGACTGCCTCGCGTACGCGACTGCATACGTCGCGCAGCAACCGCTCCTCTTTGTGGGCGACGATTTCGCAAAGACGGATATCGAGTCAGCGCTTCAGTGGTGACGCAGCGTCGCAGGGCTATCGGCCTTTCGACCAGCGCACACCCGTGAAGAAATCTTTCGGACCATGCGCATACGTCCACGCGACCCCGTACGGATTCGAGTCGGTCTTTGGAACGCTGAGCGAAACCTCCACAACGGGCCAGCTGCGCGAGAGAGCAAACGTCGAGTCGACCGGTATCATGAAACGGTAGTGCGCGCGTGCCCATGTCGTCCCGCGAGGAAGCACCGAGTCGACGACGGCAGCCGGGCTCCTGCGCACGATGCTCCAGGAGCCTTCGCCGAGCGCGAGACCGACCGTGACCGAGTCCACCCTAACGCTGCTCGTGTCGCCCTCGCGAAGGTTGGCTTGCAGCATGAGCTTTGTCGTTAGGACCACCACGCTGTCGAGATAGACATCGGCGAACGCCATCGTGGCCGGCGCAACGCTCCAGTTGTCCGTCAGCTGGCCTGCGCTCAGCGGAATGCGCGCGAGCCTGATGCCGCGACGCACGACCTCGGCCATGTACAGCGGCCGGCACGATTGCGCCGTGCGCTCGAGTCGCACGAGCGATGTGTCGACACGAACGGTCTGGTGCACGAGGATGCAGTTGCCGATGCGGTCCTCGATGCGCAGGTCATAGCGGCCGGAGCGAAAGCGATCCATGCGCGAGGCAATTGAATCGAGCGGCTCCAGCCGCGCCGTCGCGACAACGAGCGAGCTATTCGTTAGGCGCGTGACTCCGATGACCTCTTCCGGCTCACCCCGAATCGGGATGCGCAGGTCCAGC
>DATBKN010000378.1:0-2178 GCA_036555845.1 Gemmatimonadaceae bacterium
ACGTGAGCGCAAGATCGCGCCCTTCGAACAACTGCTCGCGTTGCAGTCCCGGCCACTTGCCGAGCACTTTGCCGCCTTTCACGCTCCCGCCTAACACGAACATCGCGCCGGCGTGACCGTGATCCGTGCCGCCGTTACCATTCTGGCGCGCCATGCGCCCGAACTCCGTCATGCTCATGATCAGCACGTCGCTCATGCGCGGACCGAGATCCGTCACGAGCGCGGCGATCGATTGCGCGAAGTCGCGCAGACGGACGGCGAGCTGGCCCGTTGCGCCGCCTTGATTCACGTGAGTGTCCCAGCCACCGACGTCGGCGAAGGCGATCTCCAGTCCCACGTCGCTCTTGATCAGCTGCGCGATCTCACGCAAACGCTGCCCAAACTGCGAGCGAGGATACTCGGCGCCGTTCTCCGGCTGGTAGCGCTGCGGGTTCGCTGTCTTGAGCAACTTCACAGCTTCGAACATCTCGCGTCCAGCTCCGTGCACGAGATCAGCTTCGCCGGTTCGGTACAGTGCCTCCAGGCGTGTGGCGGCGTCACCGTCAGCGCGTACAGCGAACTCGCCTAACGAAGCCATCGCGACGGTCGCTGCCGGCCCTTCCAGGATGCGCGGCGTCTGCGACGTCATCGCCACTGCGCGGAACGGCGACTCCGGGGCGCCGCTCGCGCACGCTTCACACGTTCCCTTTGTCGCGAGATAGCGATTGAGCCACCCATCGGGCGTCGACTTCAGATCCGGCGTGCCGCTCTCCATATAGTCCTGCGCGTCGAAATGCGATCGTGTCGCGCTCGGGCTGCCCACAGCATGAATCGGGGCAAGGATGCCGTCGCGATACAGCCGCTCGAGCGGCGCGAGCGACGGATGCAAGCCAAAGAACCCGTCCAGATCGATGCTCGTTTGATCGTTGCCACGCTGAGGACGCGGAATGGCGATCGTCGGACGCATCGAGTAATACGCCTGCTCGCCATGCGGCACGATCATGTTGAGCGCGTCGGCTGCTCCGCGTTGAAAGAGACAGATCAGCACTTTGCCGCGCCTGGTCTTCGGCAAGTCCATCGCGAACGCTGTGCGCCGCAGGAATGATGGGCTCAGACCCATCGTGACGAGCGCCAACGCGCCCGATTTGACGAATGCTCGACGTCCTGTTCCCATATGTATATCCCTTAGCGCCGTTGAAATTCCGGCGAGCCTAACGCGAGCCCCACGAGCTCAGCGACGCCCGTGAGCTTAGGCGGCGGCCCAAAGCCGGCGCGTCGCACGCCATTCGGCCGCCCCAGGCCGATCATGTCGGTGGCCGTATCACTCGTCATCGTTTGGCCGCTATCCTGCGCTGCCCGCTGCAGAATGGGATTGTGCCCAGTGGCGAGGATCTCGCGCGTCGTCGTCGACGCATGACCGCCAAGGAGCCGCTCGACGACGACATCTATTTGAATGTCGCGACTGAGCCGCGCGATTGAATCGCCGGCCCAAGCGCGTGCCGATGCTCCCGGAATGCGTCCTGCTGCCGCAGCGAGCGCGAAGTTGATGCGATTCAGGATGGCTCCGGTGTTGAGCCAGGCTTCGCCAGTCTCCGGCCAGCCGTTAGGCGCCTGATGCCCATAGATCGGCTGCCCGAGCAGCGCGACGGCTCCCGCCGTGCGCGGCGTCGTGTCGGCCGACGCACCTAACGCGCGCAGCGCGCTCACCACGACCTCGAACGGCGACTTCACCTTGGCGCGATACGCCGCGCGGGAGAAGAACTCGTCCGAGGTGACGATCGTGCGCACGACCTCGCGAATGTCGCCATGCGTGCGCCTGAACGTCGCCGTTGCGCGCTCAACGAGTTGCGCCGAGGGCGTATCGCTCACGAAGCGTACCGCGAGCTTGCGCGCGATGTGGCGCGCCGTGGCCGGATGATTGCAAACGATACTGAGCACATCCTCGCCGTCTTCGATTCCGCGTCCCGCGGCGAGGCGATGGCCGAGCACGCGCTTCTCACCCGCGTCGTGCAGCATGGGGACGAAGCGGAAGCCGTCGGCGCCTCGACGTGCTCCAGGAACAGTCCATCCGGTGAGTGCGCGCGCGACTTCGATGACGTCCTGCTGCGTATAGCCGCCGTCGACGCCTAACGTGTGCAGCTCGAGTAGCTCGCGCGCGTAATTCTCGTTCAGACCGCGCGGCAGGCGTGCACGCAGTGA
>DATBKN010000379.1:0-5921 GCA_036555845.1 Gemmatimonadaceae bacterium
AATATAGGCGAGCGCTGCCTTCCATTCTCCATGGCGCAGGTAGAGCGAAGGGCTGAAATGCATGCTCGTACCTAATGCATCGTTGCGCCAGGGTGTGAGCCGCGGGATGAACGCCGGAACGTTCGCGGCGTACTGTTCGTAGGCCCCCGGGAAGCGATTCTCGATGTTGGCGCGCTCGCGAGCGATCGTAGGTGCGTAGATCAATAGAAAGAACGCCGCCACTCCAAGCACAACGGCCCAGTGCGCAACCAGCGCAAAACCAACCGCGATCAAGAAGCTGCCGACATAGAGCGGGTTGCGCGTGAACGCATACGGCCCCGAGGTCGCCAGACGATCATTCTTCATTATGTGACCAGACGCCCATGCTCTGACAAGGACACCGAGCAGCGCGATGGGCGCGCCAATCATCAGCGATTGGCGCGTTGGGCGCACGAGCACGAGGTACAGCGCCGACAGCAGAAAGCCGAGGGGGATGCGATAGCGTTTGGCGGTGAGCGACCAACTCACGCAGCAAGCTCCTTGACTAGCTCGCGGGCGATGACCAGCCGCTGAATTTCACTCGTCCCTTCGCCGATCTCGCAGATCTTGGCGTCGCGCATCATGCGCTCGACTGGATACTCCTTCGTGTAGCCGTAGCCGCCGTGCACCTGGATCGCCGCGATCGTTGTTCGCATCGCCAACTCGGACGCGTAGAGCTTGGCCATCGCGGCGGCCTTGGTGACTGACTTGCCTTGCTGCGCCATCCACGCCGCGTGGAAGACGAGGTGTTTGGCGGCTTCGATTTCCGTCGCCATGTCGGCCAGTTGAAATTGCACGCCTTGAAAGTTGTAGATGGCCTGGCCGAACTGCTTGCGGACGTTGGCGTACTTGAGCGCTTCTTCGTACGCCCCTTCGGCGATACCTAACGAGAGCGCTCCGATCCCGATGCGACCGGCATCGAGTGTGCGCATGAATTGCTTGAAGCCTTCGCCCTCGACGCCGAGCAGCTGCTCCGCCGGGACCTCGACGTCCTGCATGATGAGCTCGCGCGTGTCCGACGCGCGCCAACCGAGCTTGTCTTCCTTCTTGCCGGACCTGAACCCCGCCATCGGCGGCAGCGTCGGATCGGTGCCGATGCCGAATGGCGCAGCCTTCTCGAGATCGTCGTTGCGCTTGGTGAGAATGAACGAGCTGATCCCGTCGGTGCCCTTGCCCGGGGTCGTCACGGCGGTGACCACGAATATTTCACCGACGCCGCCATGGGTGATGAAGCGCTTGGAGCCGTTGAGCACATAGCAGCTCCCGCGCCTAACGGCTGTGGTTCGCGTGCCGGCGGCGTCGCTGCCGGCGCTTTCCTCTGTCAGGCCGAAGCCTCCGAGAACCTTGCCACTGGCGAGCAGTGGCACGTAGCGCCTTTTCTGCTCTTCGGTGCCGAACCGGAAAATCGGGAGGGTGCCGAGCGTCGTGTGCGCCGAGACCGTGAGCCCGTGAGACGCGTCGACCTTGGCCAGCTCGCTGATCACAATCATGTAGCTGAGCAGGTCTAGTCCAGAACCGCCGTAAGCCTCGGGCCACGGGACTCCTAGGAGCCCAAGCTCACCCATTTTCTTGATGCTTTCCCAGGGGAAATCGGCAGACGCGTCGTATTTGGCGGCGATCGGCGCGACCTCCTCGCGTGCAAAGGTCCGCACCATCTCGCGCACTGCTCGATGCTGTTCAGTGAAATACAGCGCGTCGTCCATAGACTGCTCGAAGTCCCGCGTGAGGAACGTGCCGCAATGGTTTGCCGCGGCACGCGCGGCGCTCAGAAGCGGCGATCACAGCTGCTGATCGGGCCTGCCCTGGCGCGCACCGGAATATCGCGAGTGCGCAGCACGCCGGGCAACGGATCGAATTTGCCGGCCTAGGCGGGCCGCGCCCTTGCGAGGGTCGTTGGTTCGGCCGGGTGCGGGAAAAGCTGGGAACGCCGATAACGCGGAAACAGCGCAGATGAACGCGGATACTACTCCTAATTCCGCGACACTCCCGTGCCGATTCTGGTTAGGCTGTCGGCCCGTCGCACATGTGTGATGGGCGGGTGCATTCCAACAGTAAATCTACGTTCATCCGCGCCAGTCTTCTGCGTCATCTGCGTCCCCGCTGTTCGATCATCGCGGTGACGAACGACGCGCCTAACGCGGCGCTTAGTCAGCGCGCGGCGGTTCGTCTGATTTCAATGTCGGTTGGCGGAAAAAGCGCATCGCCCATGCGATCGCGATGCAGCCGATTGCTGCATAGCGCCAGCGTGCGTCGTCCTGCCACACGCCGACGACAAACAGCGCGAGGCCGAGTACAACGAAGCCGAGCTTTACCCGTGTAGCTGTTGTCATGGTCCGTAGCCCTCCGTCAATACTCGGCGTCGCGTGGCGAGTCTGCAACTCCACTGCGACCACGTTGTTGACGCGCGCTTGACCGGTTCCTGACGGACGGACGGCCACTCCTATGTATTGGTAGAGCGAACCATTGCCTGACGCGGATGAACTCCATACCGTGCGCTCATGCAGGAGCGCAGAGCCCTGGGCACACGCACGATGACTTTGGTGACGGTCCTCATGCTGACCGTCGTACTGGTCGGCGTGCTCGCATTCGAAGCCTGGCGCGCGCAGCGCTCGCATCGCCGCATCGCGATCGACGTCTTGCGCGAGTACGCGGAATTCGCGGCGTGGGAGTACAACGCGTCGTTCAAGGAAGGGCTCTACTCGACGATTATGTGGATGCTGAGTCCCGTCGTGCACGAGGAGCCGCTGGCGGATTCTCGCGAGCTGCGCAGTCCCGCGATTCTGCTGCAGCATATCCGGAAGAGAGAATCCTGCAACGCGTCGACTACTCGTTATGCATTTCGCGTCGACGCGCCGTCGGGGAAGCTGCAGATCGCCGGCGCCGTACTGCCCGAAAGCTTTCAGAAGTGGTTGGCGGACACGATCGTGCGTGACATGCGGGATTACAGGCGCGATTGGTCCTACTCGGCGATCACTGGCGAGGTACAGGGTGAGCCGGTGGCCATCGCGTATCAGGTGAAGTGGCGGCGCGACGACACGCCCGCCGCGGCGTACGGTTTTTCGTTCTGCATGCATGCGCTCGCCTCACCCCACCTTGAAAGCGTTATGCAGCACGCGCAAATCCTGCCGCCGTCAGTCACGCACGGCGCATCCAACGACTCCATCTTCTCGGTCGTCGTTCGGGATGGCCACGGCAAGGCGCTGTATCGCTCGCCCAAACAGTATCCGCAGCTCTACACGGGCGACAATACGCTCGACTACTTCGGCGGCGTGGTCACGACTGTCGCGCTGAATCCGCCGATCGTCGAGTCGCTGATGATCGGGGGTCTGCCGCGCTCACGACTTCCGCTCGTACTCGGCGTGTTGTTCCTCGCCGTGGCGATGGTCGCGATTGCGCTCCTGCAGCTCAAGCGGGAGTGGGAGCTGGCCCGCCTGCGTTCGGCGTTCATCGCGAGCGTTTCGCACGAACTGCGCACTCCGCTCGCGCAGATTCGAATGTTCGCGGAAACGCTGCGGCTGGGACGCGTCCGTTCGGATCCTGAGCGGGAACGTTCTCTCAGAATCATCGATCAGGAGTCGCGCCGCCTGACGCATCTGGTGGAAAACATCCTGCAGTTCTCGCGCGCGGAACGCGACGCCATGCAGCTCTCACTGCACAGCGCGGAGTTGGCACCCATCGTGCGCGAAGCGCTGGATGCGTTCGCTCCCATCGCGCGTTCGCGAAACGTCAATGTCGAGGCATCGCTCGACGCGACGGTGAGCGCGCCTGTCGATGCCGACGCACTGCGCCAGATTCTGCTCAACCTGGTGGACAACGCCGTCAAGTATGGGCCCGCTGGTCAAACGGTGCGCGTGACGTTAGGCAAGCTCCCCAACGCGAAGGCGGATGGCGTGTCGGCCAGCGACCGAGTCGTGCTCAGCGTGGAGGATGAAGGGCCAGGCATTCCGGAAGACGAGATCGAACGCATCTGGGCGCCGTACTATCGGCTGCCGAAAGACGCCGAAGGATCGATAGGGGGCTCCGGCATCGGACTCTCCGTCGTGCGTGATCTCGCCGAGCGCATGGGCGGACGGGCATTCGTCGTCGCGGCCGCGGCACGCCGCGCGGACGGCCAGCGAGGCGTACGCGGGTCCAAGTTCGTCGTCGAGCTTCCGCGTGCGCGTGATGCAGCTGCCGCCCACGTCACCGCTGTCGTGGCTCCTACCGCCTAATCCAGTTATGGTAGCGCGCATACTTGTCGTGGAAGACAATCCCGATCTCGCGTACGGGTTGCGCAACAACCTGGAGATCGAGGGCTACGAAGTCGACGTCGCGGCGGATGGGCCCAGCGGCATCGCCCGCACGCGATCCTGGAAGCCGGACCTGATGATCCTGGATCTGATGCTGCCTGGCCTGGACGGCTATCGCGTGCTGCGTACGATCCGCGCCGAGGGTTTCGATCACCCGACGCTCATTCTTACCGCGCGCGGCGAGGAGAGCGACAAGGTGATGGGCTTCCGCCATGGCGCGGATGACTACGTCACCAAACCATTCGGCGTGCTGGAGCTCATGGCGCGCGTCGAGGCGTTGCTGCGGCGCGCGACGAAGCAGGCGACGCGGAGCCAGGACGGCTTCGTTAGGTTCGGCGAGATCGAAGTGGAACGCGGATCGCGCACGGTCCGGCGGCGCGGCACAAGTGTATATCTCGCGCCCTTGGAGTACGAGCTGCTGCTCGCACTGTACGAGCGCAACGGCGACGTCGCGTCGCGCCACGAGTTGATGCGCCAGGTCTGGGGGCATCAGGCAGACGTCGTGAGCCGAACCGTGGACACCCACATTCTCGAGCTGCGCAAGAAGCTGGAGGATGATCCGGCACGGCCAAATCACATCCTCACCGTTCGTAAGGCAGGATATCGATTGGCGCGCTGACGCGCGTCGTCGCCTGACGAGTCGCTCACCACAACAGCACGGAGGCAGCACGGCGCGGGCACCTGCACCGCGTCAGGCCGATCTACGTTGCCAGCATGAAGATGCCGTTGGGAGGCTTCATGCGGGCCCGTACTCTCGTTGTGCACATCGGGTGTCTGGGCGCTGCGCTGTTCGTCGCCGCGGCCGGCATGCGCGCGCAGGGGATTGGATCAGGCAGTTCCAGCGCAGCGCGCCGGGTCGTCAGCGCTCGCCGGGCGGACTCCGGTCTCGTTAGGTCACCGATCATCGTCGATGGACGCCTGGATGACGCGGCGTGGCAAAACGCCGAGCCGTCGGTCAACTTCGTTCAGCAGCGTCCCACGCCCGGTGCGCCCGGGGCGCAGCGCACGGAAGCGCGCGTCTGGCTCGACGGCGTGTCGCTGTATGTCGGCCTGCGACTCAGCGATGCAGCACCGGATTCCATCGTCGCCCCGATCGCGCGTCGCGACGCGGACGTGTATTCGGACTGGGCGCTGGTGCTCATCGACAGTTACAACGATGGACGTACGGCGTTTCAGTTTGCCGTGAATCCACGCGGCGTCCAGCGCGACGCGCAGATCACGAACGACGAGGAATGGATGCAGGACTTCGGCTGGAACGCGGTGTGGCAGGCCGAAACATCACGCGATTCGTTAGGTTGGACGGCCGAGTTTCGCATCCCGCTCTCACAGCTCCGCTTCGCCAACAGTGAGAAGGCCGTAACGAGGTGGGGAATTCAATTCGGCCGCCACCTCGCCCGCCGCAATGAGCGCACGTACTGGTCGCCCGTGCTTCCCGATCGGCCCGGCTTCGTGTCGCAGTTCGGCATTCTCGCTGACGTTTCAATCCCACAAATAGCCACTCGTCGCTTCGAGCTCGTCCCCTATTCCCTCGCGAAGATGACGACGCGGACTGTGGATCCGGAGGACCCCCTCGCGCGCGCTCGCGAGCCCCGCGCGACGCTAGGTGCTGACGTG
>DATBKN010000380.1:0-2769 GCA_036555845.1 Gemmatimonadaceae bacterium
GGGACTACCTCCTCAAGCCGTTCACGCCGACGCACCTGGAAGTACTCATCGGCCGCGCCACGCATTCGATCTTCTCCTCCCGCGCCGCTGGGCAGCGTGCGTTGCGCGCCGCGCGCGAACACGGCAACAGCGATCTCGTCACCTGCCTCGGCGTCTCCACGTTCTTCCGACACGCCGTCGATCTCGCGCGCCGAGTCGCGATGAGTGATGCCTCCGTGATGCTGTACGGCGAGAGTGGGACGGGAAAAGAAGTCCTCGCGCAGCTCATTCACCGGCACAGCATCCGCGGTGAACGCAAGCTCGTCGCGCTGAACTGCGCCGCGTTACCCGAGACACTGCTCGAATCCGAGATGTTCGGACATCGCAAAGGCTCCTTCACCGGCGCCGACCGCGATAAGGCCGGGCTCTTGGAAGTCGCGAATGGCGGCACGCTCTTTCTCGACGAGATCACCGAGATGTCCCCGCGCCTGCAGGCGAAGCTCCTGCGTGTCCTGCAGGACGGAGTCGTGCGACGCGTGGGAAGCGAGCGCGATGACACGACCGTCGATGTGCGCGTGATCTCCGCGAGCAATCGCGAACCGCACGAAGCCGTTCAGCAGGGCTGTCTCAGAAAAGATCTGTTCTATCGGTTGCGCGTCGTGCTGATCAAGCTCCCGCCGCTGCGTCACCGCGTCGAGGACATCCCGATCCTCGCGCAGCACTTTCTCGCGCACTACTGGCACCGCTATCGGCGCCCCAGCGACTCCATACCTCGCTTTGGCGACGCAGCGCTCGAGCTGCTGAAGGCGCGGCCGTGGCAGGGGAACGTGAGAGAGCTCCAGAACGTGATGGAGCACCTGGCCGCGCTCGTCGAACCGGGGCACACGATCCGGCCGGACGACATTCCGTTTTACGACGATCCTTCCACGACCTCATCGGACGTTCCAATTCCACTGCCGCTTCTCGAAGACGGCTACTACTCGGCGCGCGACAAGCTCGTCGCCGAGTTTGAACGCGCCTATCTCTCGCGCCTCGTCGGACGCGCCGGCGGCAACATGTCCAAGGCAGCGCGCATTGCGAGCATCGATCGCACGACGCTGTATCGTCTGATCGAGAGACACCACATCAATACGCGAGAAGGCGCTCCTGCCGGCGTCCGGGAGATCGACGAAGCGGCGGATTGATCGCGCCATCAGCATTCTGCAGCGAGGCTGTAACAGCGCTGTTGCACTAACGCCCGGCGCGAGACCGGCTGGCGACTGCCTAACTGCTTGTGCATAGACGCGTTGCGTAAGGACGGCGGAAGCACGTGTCATGCACGCCTCAGTGCGGCGCAGGCACCAGTGTCGCCTCCACACCGGTAATTAATGGCTCTCGCAACGGAGTCGCGGGCGAAGTCTCAGCGTGCAACTGAGTGGCGCCCGTTCGTGGTGCTCCTCGTCGGCCACTCGGACCTGCGGGCGCGCTCGCTCGACTCGGCTCTGGAGAGCACCGGCTACGCAGTCGTACACGCCGACTCCGGCTTTCAGGCGATGGAGCTGACCTACTCCGTGCGCCCCGACGCGATCGTCGTCGGCGAGCACGTCGCAGGCTTGAGCGGCGTTGAGCTCTGCCGGCACCTAACGGGCAGCCCGCGCTTCAGTCCCGCGACACCGGTGATTCTCACGACGGCGGAAGGAAGCACGCGCGCCGATCGCCTGGAGGCCTTCAGCGCGGGAGCGTGGGCCACGTGCACGGAGCCGCTCGATAGCGCCATTCTGCTGCTCAAGCTTCAGACGTTCATTCGCGCGCGCCGAGTCGGCGAGAGACTGCGCGAAGGGACGCTGTACGACGGTGCGACGGGACTGTACAACATCGACGGTCTGCTTCTTCGTGCGCGAGAGATCGGGGCAGCGGCCGTACGGCGTCGCGAGCCGTTGGCCTGTGTTGCCTTCACTCCGCACGGAATCTCCGAGCTGAACAGCGGTGCCGCGGTCCTCGATACCGGCGACATCGACAGCGTAGCGACTACGTGTCGCCAGAACATCCGCGCGTCCGACGTCCTTGGGCGCCCCGGCATCGGCGAATTCGTCATTGTGGCACCTTGCACCGCTGAAGGAGGCGCGCGGACTCTCGTCGCCAGACTGCAGCACGCGCTCGGCGTCGACGCTCGCGGCACTGCATCGTCGTCCGGCGCGCGCGTCCTGCGCACGAGCATTTGCGCCGCGGATGACTTTCGCGAGTCGGGATTCGGCGGTGTCGAGATGCTGATGCAAGCAATATCGGGCTTGCACATACTGACCTGAACGCGGGAGGCGCACCTAACGAGGTCCGTCTGCGGGGCGCAACGGTGCTTCGTAATAGGCAGAGCGTCGACAGCGGCATGAGTAAAGAAGCAAATACGTCAAACCGTGCGCATGTACGAGCGTTAAGGTCGTCAACTACGTCAAACGCCAACGGCGTACGAACCTGTACCTAACGCGGTTGACGTGTTGACGCTGGCGCCCGCCGTACAGTTTAACGAAGTCTTCGATTGACTCGTGCCGCAGTCGACGCATTGGGGTGCGGTGTCGCTTCGATTGACCCGTGCCGCCGTCGACGCTCTGGGTGAGGCACGAGTACTGCTGGGCGGCGCCTACGGCGTCGGCGCTGGTTCCATGAAGAGCTGGTCCACGTAACACCAACCCCAGTCTTCGCCCGGCTCCAGACTCCGGACGATCGGATGCTGCGTCCTGTGGTAGTGCTTGGTGGCGTGCTTTCCCTGCGAGTTGTCGCAGCAGCCCACATGGCCGCACGTTAGGCAGAGCCGCA
>DATBKN010000381.1:0-4933 GCA_036555845.1 Gemmatimonadaceae bacterium
CGGCAAGGAAACGCGTGGAGACCGGCTCGCCCTAGTATCCATAGTTCACGCCGCTGCAGACACGTTGCGAAGCCGCTAGGCGCTCCACGAGTTGCGGCTGCCTGCGCTTGTACTCCGCGCGCTCGCGTACGCCAAACACCCACTCGTCGAGATAGGCCTCGAGCTTTGCAGCATCGCGCGAGATCGCTTCCCACTCCACATAGAAGTCATTGTCGCGGTCGTAGTACCCTTGGGCGTATGAGGGATGCGCTCCCCACGGTTCCACAACGACGGCGTTTACAATCAGTCCGGGAATGATCGTGCGATTGGGATCCTGACGAATGACCGCTTCATCGACCAATTCTTCCACGACGACGATCACGCGTGAGGACGCGAAGGCTGCCTCCTTCTGCGTCCCGAGTAGTCCCCACACTTGAGTATTGCCTAACACGTCCGCTCTCTGTGCGTGTACGACGGTTACGTCTGGATTGAGCGCCGGCACCGTTGCCAACGACTCGCCGGTGTAGGGACACTGTACCGAGCGAATACGCGAGTTGGCCCTCGGGATATCGGTTCCCATGTAGTCCTTGAGCGGCCAGAACGGGAGCCGAGCCGCGCCGGCCGACAGCCGCGCGACCATGCCGAAGTGACTGTACTCGTCCAATGCGAGAGCCGGCTGACCGGATTCCACCGCGCGCCGGAACGCATGTAAGGAACCCGCTCCTGGATTCCCGGCCCAGGAGAACACCAGCGAGCTGACGCAGCCGGCGGCAATCATCTGATCCGCGACGAGATCCGGCGTTAGGCGACACAACGTCAAATTGCGGCGCCTCTGCCGGATGATCTCGTGCGCTGCCGCGAAACAGATGAGATGCGTGAAGCCTTCGATGACAACGGTGTCGCCGTCGTGCACGTGTTGCGCGATGGCTTCGCGCATCGTGCAGACTTTCCCGCTCATTTCGCCGTGAGCTCGGCGAGACACGCATCGATGATCTGAACACCAGTGTCGATGTCAGTCGAATCGATGATCAGCGGCGGAGCGAGACGCAGGGCGCTGCGGCCGGCGCCCAACAACAAGAGGCCGCGCTGAAAAGCCATCTCGACGAGCTTGTGCACAAGCTCGCCGTCCGGCTCGCGTGACGTGCGATCCTTCACGAACTCGAGACCGATCATGAGACCGCGGCCGCGCACGTCGCCAATGCCGCGATACTTGTCGGCCAGCTTGCGCATCGCTGCGATGAGTCGCTCGCCTTGCTCCCTCGCGTTCGCCATCAGCTCGCGTTCGACGAGATCGAGCGTCGCGAGCGCCGCTGCGCAGCACACAGGATTGCCACCGAACGTCGAGCCGTGCGACCCGGTCTTCCAGCGATCGATCGTCTCGCGTGCAATCATGGCGCCGATCGGCATCCCTGAGCCGAGTCCTTTGGCGGTCAGCAGGACATCCGGCTCGATCCCCTCGTGATCGCACGCCCACATGCGCCCGGTGCGGCCAACCCCGCTCTGCACCTCGTCGCACACCAGCAGGATCCCGTGACGATCACACAGCTCGCGCAGGCCGCGCATGAAACCGTTAGGCGGCACGACGTAGCCGCCCTCGCCCTGGATCGGCTCCACGAAGATCGCCGCGACGTCCGCCGGGTCGAGGTGGCGCGTGAATAGTTCCGATTCGATCGAGGACACGCACGCGAGCGTGCACGCGTCGAGCGATGCGCAATGCCGGCAGCGATAGCGATAGGCGAACGGAACGTGATGCACGTCAGGCAGCAGCGGACCGAAGCCGGAGTGCTGTCGTGCTTTACTCGACGTTAGGCTGACAGCTCCCGTCGAGCGTCCGTGAAAGGCACCGTGGAATGCGACGATCGCCGTGCGCCGAGTAGCGTGGCGCGCGAGCTTGATGGCGGCCTCGGTGGTCTCGGTCCCGGAATTGGTGAGGAACACCCGCTTCTTCGTCGGTCCAGGCGCGAGCTTCGCCAGTCGCTCGCATAATGCGGCCATCGCGTCGTAGTAGAAGTCCGAGCCGCAGATATGCAGAAATCGCCCCGCGGCGTCTTGCACCGCACGCACAACTTCCGGATGGCTGAATCCAGTCGACGCCACTGCGATCCCAGCCATGAAGTCCAGGAAGCGATTGCCATCGACGTCTTCCACCATCGCGCCGGAACCGCGCGCGATGACGAGCGGATACTCCTTGATGTAGCAGTGCGACGTCCACTCGCGATCCCGGTCCACGATCGCACGCCCTTTGGGACCGGGCGGCGTCGTCACAATCCGCGGATAGTCGCGCTTCATCGTTAGGTGGGGCTGGCGCCGAGCGAGCGCGCGTGGGCGGATCCGATTGTGGCCTCCAGCGCGCTCGTGAATCGCTGCGTCAGCTCGTCCAACTCGGACTCGGTCACGATGAATGGCGGTGCCAGCATGATGATGTCGCCGCGTTCGCCGTCCACGTTGCCGATGTTCGGCCAGACCACCAGACCGCGTGCTCTCGCTGCGTCCACAAAACGCTCCGTGAACTGCTCCGAGCGCGGGAACGGCTCGCGCGAATCCACGTCTGCCACGAACTCGACGCCCGCGAGCAGCCCGCGGCCGCGGATATCGCCGACGTGCGGCAGGCCGCGCAGCGACGCGAGCTTGGCGTGGAACACCCGTCCCATTTCGGCGCAGCGCTCGACCAAGCCGTGCGCATCGAGATAGCGCAGCGTGGCGACTCCTGCGGCGCAGGCGACAGCGTGGTGCGAGAACGTCTGCGCGTGCACGAACGACTTGCCGCTCTCCAGGATCGGATCGATGACTCGCTCGGTCGTGAGGACGGATGACAGCGCCGCATATCCGCTGGCGATGCCCTTGCCTAACGTGAGAATGTCGGGCTGCACGCCCCATGTCTCGATCGCGGTCCAGCTTCCTGTGCGTCCGGCGCCACAGAGGATCTCGTCGGCAACAAAAAGAACGCCGGTCTTGTCGCAGATCTCGCGCACTCGGCGCCAATAGCCCGCGTTAGGTACCACCGCCCCGCTCGAGCTACCGCCGATCGGCTCCGCGATGAACGCCGCCACGCTGCCGGCGCCGAGCTGTTCGATGGCTTGTCCGAGTACGTCACCGGAGCACACAGCGCATCCTTTTCCGGAGCCGCCGCACGCGCAGCGATACGGGTCAGGCGCCTGAATGCGCGTGACATCTATGAGCCACTGGCCGAAGTACGTCTTGTAGTGCTCACGAGCCGAGGCGGAGAGGGCGAGGAGGGTGTTGCCGTGGTACGAGGGCTTGAGCGCGATCACGCGATGCCGCTTTGCCTCGCCGCGGGCGAGCCAGTGCTGTCGCGCGAGCTTGAGCGCCGCCTCGGTTACCTCTGACCCCGAGTTGAGGAAGTACGCCTTTGTGAATGCCGGCGCGCGTGCGATCAGAAGCGCGGCCATCTCCTCGACGGCTTCGTGAGTGAATACGCTGCTATTCACATAGGCGATCTTGCCGGCCTGGCGCCCCATCGCGTCGGCGATCTCGCGCACTCCGTGACCCGCGTTGACGACGAACGCCCCGCCGACGGCGTCCAGGTAGCGTCGGTCCTTGTCGTCGACGAGCCAGCACCCCTCACCGCGAACGATTTTGGGGTAGTCGTGCGCTAAGTCGCGATAGAAGACTGGCGAATCGGGGTAGCGGCTCATCTGACCGGCGAATGTACTATGCCTTCTAGGTCGGAGGTCAGAGGTCTGAGGCTTGGGGTCGGAGGTGGGAGGTCGCAGGTCGGAGCGCCAGCATCCATCTGGCGTCCTGCGTTGTTGTTCGACTGTATTAGTCGACCCCGTCACGGGCCCCTCACAGTACCCCTTGTCCCCCGTTCACATGCGCTCATCCCGCTACTCCGCGGCCGTGGCGATCATCGTCGCTGCGACACTCGCATCCTGCCGATCAACACAAGCTCCGGCTCCAGCCGCCGCCGTTAGGCCCGCTGCCGGACAACCCGGAGCCGGCGCCCCGGCCGGCGGCCAGGCTGCAGGCGGCGCCGCACAGGACACCGCGCGCCCTCCCGCCGGGGGGGCAGCGGTAGACCCACAACCGCGCCCTTACAACCGCGTCATCACCGCGCAAGCGCGAAGTCGCGACGGCATGTTCAAGACGCATCGCCTCGGCAGCCGCGTTTACTTCGAGATCCCGCGCTCGCAGCTGAACAGAGACATGCTGCTCGTAACTCGCGTCTCTAGAACACCCGTGAATGCCGGCTACGGCGGACAGCAGATCGGTCCTCGGCGCGTCGTGCGCTGGGAGCGACGCGACAACCGCGTTTATCTACGGAATGTCTCCTTCGAGACAGTCGCCGATTCGACGTCGCCGATCTTCCAGGCCGTTCGAAACTCGAATACCGACGTAATCATCGCGGGCTTCAATGTCGATGCGTACGGACCGGATAGCGCGGCGGTTATCGACGTCACGCGCATGTATGTCGCGCCTCCTCCGGAGATGGGACCCGGGAATCAGTTCCGCGGCGTGCCGGATGCACAGCGATCCTTCGTCGAGCGCGTGCTCTCATTCCCGCAGAATGTCGACGTGGAGGCGACCCTAACGATTCCGCCCCCGCCGAACGCTCCCGCCGCGGCACAGGGGAATCCGTTCGCACCGGCTGCGACGGGTACAGCTACGATCGGGATGTACTGGTCGATGGTGCGTCTGCCGGACAAGCCGATGATGCCGCGCCTGGCGGACAAGCGCATCGGATTCTTCAGTCTGCAGAACCTGGACTATGGACGGCCCGAGCAGCGCGCGCAGAGGCGGCAGTACATCGTGCGCTGGCGACTCGAGAAGAAAGACCCGAACGCGGCCAAGTCAGAACCGATCAAGCCGATCACGTATTACGTGGATCCCGCGACGCCGAAGTGGCTCGTGCCGTGGGTAAAGAAGGGCATCGAGGATTGGCAGCCTGCGTTCGAGGAAGCGGGCTTCATTCGCGGCATCGTGGCCAAGGATC
>DATBKN010000382.1:0-3981 GCA_036555845.1 Gemmatimonadaceae bacterium
GCGAAGCTCGTGTTGATCGCGCGCTCGATGAAAATGATATCGGTCGCCGACTGTAACCGTTCGAGACCGACGGGCGGTTTGAATTTTCCCGAGCGAATGTTGAACAGTGGACTGAGTCTTAAATCCGCGTGCGCGTCGAAGACGGTGACGCGGCCCTCGCCGAAGTCGGGCATCAAGCGCAGGTCAACGAGGCGACCTACAGTTGCTTCCCAGATCGGACGCACTCGGCGCAGCAAGAACTGGCCTGTTGCCGCTGTGTGGTCGGCGTCGAGGAAGAATCGGCTGTCACTCTGGAAGTAGCCACGCAAGCGCACGCGAAAGCGCCCGTCCGCCGACGTGAAGGTCAGGGGAGGGTTGTTGGCGTTGGCCACCTGCCGAGTCGTTTTCGTTAGGCTATCGCCCAGGCGACTCTGGCGCCTCAGCAATTCGGCCATTGCTGCTTCGAGCTCGCTCACACGGGCGGCGAGTCTCGCGTCATACGGCAGCGGTGTCGTGTCAGTCGGCGTAGCGCGCCCCTCGCGGCCCTGAGCGTCGGCGCGCGCTGTCAGCAGTCCCAGCGCGACGACCGCTCCGATTTTCATGACTTGGCGATACATGAGCGACGCTCCCGATACGCTGTGTGAAGCGTGGCTCCGACAAGGAGTAGGCGGTCCACAACGCTTCACTCGCTGGGCAGGGACAAGGCATTCGCCGGGCCAAGACGGTCACTCCCACATAAGACTATGTGCATCAATGGCTTAGCATGTCTGCGCATCGGGCAGCCACTCCGCGCCCCATCAAATAACACGGCCTAATCCATAAAATGTCATGGGATAGGTCTTGCAATCCATCGTATTTCATGGATCAGGTGCAGTCTCTTCCGCCCCATCAACCTTTCCGGTTGCTGGTCGACGTCTGGCGCACAGCGTCCGGCTCTCAGCCACTCGCGGAAGTTCTTCCACGAGTCGCCGGACTGCTCGCGCGCGTCCTGCCGGCGGACTACATCGCCGTTAGGCACCTCGACAGCGCGGCGCGGCGGCTCGAGACGATCGCCGTGAGTCCACTGCGTCCATGCGCGCTGCCTGCGCTCGGACGCGATTCGCTGAACGACGCTGACTTCCATGCATTCGCGACCTGGTGCAGGTCAGCGAGTGCGACGCTGGTATCTCATGATGCTGCACCGCCGCTCGTCCGCGGAATCGTGCTGCCAGGAGTTCGCGCTGACACAGACGTTCTCATCGCGCCGTTACGAACCGGCGAAACGGCGCTGGGAGTCTTCGTGATTGTGGCGCGCGCGCGTGGTCGCATGAGCGATCCGCACGTGGCACTGGCTGATGAGCTCATTGCCCCGCTGTCTGCTGCCATGGAGAACGACATTCGGCTGCGGGAAGTCTCGCGCATGCGTGAGGCGCTCGAAGCCGACAAGCGCGCACTCCTCCAACGGCTGCAGCGGCAGGAACTGGCTGACACGATCATCGGCCGCGAAAGCGGCTTGCAAGGCGTGATGGATCGCGTGGATCAGGTTGCACCAACCGACACGCCCGTTTTGTTGTTAGGCGAGACCGGAACGGGAAAGGAAGTTCTTGCGCGGGCCATTCACGCGAAGTCGCGCCGAGCCGGCGGCCCGATCCTGCGCGTGAATTGCGGCGCGCTCTCGCCGGGGCTCATCGACTCGGAGCTTTTCGGACACGAGAAGGGAAGCTTCACGGGGGCGGCCGCTTTGCGCAAAGGCTGGTTCGAGCGTGCTGACGGCGGCACGCTCTTTCTCGACGAAATCGCGGAACTGCCCGCCGATGCTCAAGTGCGCCTCCTGCGCATCCTCCAGGACGGCACGTTCGAACGCGTGGGTGGACAGAGATCGCATAGCGTCGACGTGCGCGTGGTCGCAGCGACGCACCGCAACCTTCGCGAGATGGTGGCGCGCGGGACGTTCCGCGATGACCTCTGGTATCGCATCGGTGTCTTTCCGATCGAACTCCCGCCCTTGCGTGCCCGACGAGAGGACATTCCTGCGCTGGCGGCACACTTCGCGTTGCGCGCGGGCATGCGATTAGGTGGTGCCCCGATCGCGTTAGGCCCTGACGATGTCGACCTGCTCGTCTCCTACAGCTGGCCCGGCAACGTGCGCGAGCTGGCCGCAGTCATCGAGCGCGCCGCGATTCTCGGTGACGGACATCAGTTGAGACTCGCTGCGGCGCTCGGCGGGGGAGTGGGCGCCAACACGACAAGCGGGTCGGCAACTCGGCCGGGAGGCACGGGCACCAAGCCATCGCGACGCGATCTCGATCCTGCGTCGGTCGTTCCACTCGACGAGGCGATGCGCGAGCACATCGAGCGCGCGCTGCGCGCGACCGGCGGCCGCATCGAGGGCTCCCGTGGAGCGGCCGCGCTGCTTCAGATCAACCCGCACACGTTGCGCGCGCGCATGCGCAAACTGCGCATCGACTGGGGATCGTTCCGCTCGCCGAGCGAGGGAAACTTCGGCGGCGACCCGCACTGGGAATAGCGCGCGTTAGGCGACTTTATAGCCGCGGTGCGAGCGCTTCCTGCGCCTCCTTCGAAGTCACGACGGGCACGACTTCGAAATCGGTGACGTCGCGCCAGTTTGCTATCCAGGCTTCGAGGTCGTCGATGTCGTCGCATTCCATGACCTGAAAGCAACGGCGATAATCCGTCGTCACCCAGCTCGTCACGTAGCGCAAGCCGTCTGGGGCGAGACGGCCGCGATCGCGAAAGCGGCGATACACCGGCAGCGGGTCGCCCTTCTTGAAGTGCTCGATGATCATATACAGCATGGCTCGTTAGGTCAGCTCCACCGTGGTTCCACATCCCGCCCGAATGGCGCGCTCATAGACGACGGCCGCCGCCGCGACATCCTGCAGCGCCGTGCCGGTGCTATCGAAAACGAACGTCTCGTCATCCGACGTGCGACCTGGGCGCAGGCCGGCCAACACTTGTCCGAGTTCGGCGTGCACGTCGGACGCGCGCATCACACCGGCGTCGATTGCGTGGTGCAGATCGCCGATGCTCGCCGCTTGCTCCAGAAGATCGACGACGACGTTGCTCTTGGCGAGGGCGGCGGGCTCGATCTCCTGCTTCTCCGGGTTGTCCGCTCCCACCGCCGCAATGAAAAGCCCGGGCTTGAGCAGGCCGGCGTGAAAGATCGGCCGGCGTGAAGGCGTGCTCGTCACGCAGACGTCGCTGTCCGCCACCGCTCGAGACAGATCTACGTTAGGCGTGACGGCGAAGCCGAGCGCTGTGCTCAGTTCCGAGGCAAACGTCGCTGCCCGGGCGGGATCCGCATCGATCGCGTACGCGTGCGTGAGCGGCCGCACGATTGCGAGCGCGCGCAGGTGGCTGCGTCCCTGAACGCCGCAACCGCAAATCGTCACGCGGCGGGCGTCAGCGAGCGCCAGACGGCGTGCGGCGACGGCGCTGGCTGCCGCCGTTCGCAGAATCGTAATCTCGATCGAATCGAGCAGCGCGAGCGGCCGCCCGGACTCCAGCTCGAAGAGCGCGATGACACCCTGGATCGTCGGCAGTCCAAGGGTCCTGAAGTTCTCCGGAAAATTGGCGTTGATCTTGGCCGCGAAGTATCCCGGCCGGCTGCCTAACGCGGCTGTCTTAATATGATAGCCGCCGCCAAGAACGTGGACGCCCAGAATTCCTGGCGCCGCCGGCAGCTCGCCGCGCCCGTGCTGCACAAATGCGTGCTCGACAGCGTCGATGCAGTCCGCGAGATCGAGCAGCTTGGCGACTTCCCCACGCGTCAGGACGATCATCGCGCAGAAATCCCAACCACTGCGCGCCGTTGCGCAACCCGTCTCCTCAGCCTGTCGGGCACCGTCCAGCTATGCAACGCATCCGGGAATAGCTCGACTTTCGCGCGCACTTTACTTCAGGATGCGAAGCCGTTGTGGGGCGCACGAACAAGGCGTGCACGACCCGTCCGGGGTTTTGATCTCGACGTTCGACTCGGCAATCGCCAGCTGTGTGCCTGAC
>DATBKN010000383.1:0-15313 GCA_036555845.1 Gemmatimonadaceae bacterium
AACGAAGGACATGCGGGACACGCTGGGCGGCAAGGGAGCCAACCTTGCCGAGATGACGCATTTGGGCGTGCCCGTGCCGCCCGGCTTCACGATCGCGTGTTCAGTCAGCGTCGAGTACCTGCGTAGCGGCGCGTTTCCGGACGGTCTGCGGCAGCACGTCAAGGAAGGCCTAACGAAGATCGAGGAGGCGTGCGGCCGTCGTTTCGGCGACCCAGGCAATCCCCTGCTCGTCTCCGTGCGCAGCGGCGCCCCTGTCTCGATGCCGGGGATGATGGAAACGATCCTCAACCTGGGCCTCAACGACGTCACTGTAGAAGGATTGGCGCGGCAGAGCGGTAACGTGCGTTTCGCGTACGACTCCTACCGCCGCTTCATCCAGATGTACGGCGACGTCGTGTTAGGCGTTCTCCCGCAGCAGTTCGAGCACCTGCTCGCCGCCAAACGGATTGTCGCGAACGTCACCGCAGACTCCGATCTCGACGGCGACACTCTGCGCAACCTGGTCGAGGAGTACAAAGCGCTGGTCCGCAACGCCACTGGCATCGTCTTCCCCACAGATCCCGAAGCGCAACTCTGGGGCGCCATCGAAGCCGTCTGGAAGTCCTGGACGCTCAAGAAGGCCGTGGATTACCGTAAGGTGCACGCCATTCCGGAAACGTTAGGCACCGCCGTCACCGTCATGGCGATGGTGTTCGGCAACATGGGGGACGACTCCGGCACTGGCGTCGCCTTCACTCGCGACCCGTCTACCGGCGAGCGCAAGTTCTACGGCGAGTTCCTCGTCAATGCCCAGGGCGAGGATGTCGTCGCCGGCATTCGTACGCCGCTCGGAATCGAAGAGATGGCGACGCGACTCCCCGGCGCTTACCGCGACCTCGTTCAAGTGCAGGAACGGCTCGAGCGGCACTATCGCGATATGCAGGATCTCGAGTTCACAGTCGAGCGCGGAACGCTGTACCTCCTGCAAACGCGCGTCGGGAAGCGCTCGGCGGCCGCCGCGGTGCGCATCGCGCATGCAATGGTGGACGAAGGTCTGGTCTCACCCAGGGAGGCGTTAGGCCGGGTCCACCCGCAGCAGCTCGATCAGCTGCTGCATCCCGTCATCGACCCCGCCGTTCGCTCCACTCCGATCGCTACGGGCCTGCCGGCGAGTCCGGGAGCAGCGAGTGGAGTGGCGGTCTTCGACCCCGATGTCGCCGTACAGCTGGCGGCCACGGGCGAAGGCGTGATCCTCGTTAGGGAAGAAACGACACCCGATGACTTTCACGGGATCGTCGCGGCTCGTGCGGTGCTTACTGCCCGCGGTGGAATGACGAGCCACGCTGCTGTCGTCGCGCGCGGAATGGGCAAATGCGCGGTCGTCGGATGTCGCGAAATCACCGTCGATGCGAACAAACGCCAGTTCGCCGTCAACGGAAAGATTGTCGACGAAGGCCAATGGATCACGCTCGATGGCGCGAGCGGGCGGGTGTTCGACGGCCAGCTGCCGACCGTGCCGAGCGAAGTCGTCCGCGTCACCAATGGTGCGCTGCGCCCCGAGGAAGCGCCGGTCTTTCGCTCCTTCGCCCGCGTGTTAGGCTGGGCCGACGAAACGCGCCGTCTGCGAGTGCGCGCCAACGCCGACACGCCCAAGGACGCCCGCGTGGCACGCGCATTCGGCGCCGAGGGGATCGGTCTCTGTCGCACGGAGCACATGTTCTTCGAAGGAGACCGCATCACTGCCATGCGCGAGATGATCGTTGCGCGTGACGAGGCGGGACGGCGCCGCGCGCTCGCCAAGCTGCTGCCGATGCAGCGCGCCGACTTCGAGGGCATCTTCGACGCGATGAATGGTTACCCGGTGACGATCCGCTTGCTGGATCCACCGCTGCATGAGTTCCTGCCGCATGGCGGCGAAGAGAGCAAGCTGCTCGCTCGCACGTTAGGCCTCACCCGCCCCGAACTGATGCACATCGTCGAGTCGCTGCGGGAGACCAACCCGATGCTTGGGCATCGCGGCTGCCGATTGGGAATCACGTACCCCGAAATAACCGAGATGCAGGGCCGAGCGATCTTCGAGGCGGCGGTGCGCGCCGCTCGCCGCGGCGTCGAGGTCTACCCGGAGATCATGGTGCCACTCGTCGCGACCGTCAAGGAGTTGGAGCATCAGCGCAACATTCTCGAGCACGTCGCCGATCAGGTGTTAGGCGTAATGGGAGAACGCATAGACTACACGATCGGAACGATGATCGAGCTGCCGCGTGCGGCGCTGACAGCCGACGAGATCGCGCTCAAGGCGGAGTTCTTTTCATTCGGCACCAACGATCTCACACAGACCACGTTAGGCATGAGCCGCGACGACGCCGGACGCTTTCTGCCGAGCTACGTCGATCGCGGGCTGCTGCCGGACGATCCCTTCCAGACGCTCGATACCCCCGGTGTCGGAAAGCTGGTGCGCTACGCTGTTGAGCACGGCCGCGTCTCGCGCCCCGGACTCAAGACCGGGATTTGCGGCGAACATGGCGGCGATCCGCGATCCATTGCGTTCTGTCACGAAATTGGCCTGGACTACGTCTCCTGCTCGCCGTATCGCGTGCCGGTGGCGCGGCTTGCGGCCGCCCACGCAGCCTTGCACATCGCCGCGCCGTTAGGCGATCAGCGTGGCAAGCGGCGCCGGCTTGACGACATGCCTTCAGTTTCGTAGCGCCTCACCGCTGAGCGGGGCGCATCGGGGTTGCCGGCTGCCAACACTCCCCTCGCCCGGCGCTTCACGCGGTGATGTAGCTTTCCCGCCGTGATTGCCTCCCCGCGCAACCCCGGAACCGCAGGACGACACTGACGTCGTTTCGCACGCTTTGGTTGCGTCGGCTCAGGCGCCCTGCCCCGAGTGCCGACGATCTGCTCGCCGGGCCGCTTCGCGGTGAGTTGCTTGGCGCCGAGCACTTGGCAGAACGCGCGCGAAGCGTCGCGCGCGCTCAGCGAATTGCCAAGCCTCGACGCGGCCGCCGCCCTCCTGCGCGTCTCCTGCAACGCCTCAGCTCGACTCGGCGCATTCTTGAGGGTGCGCACGAGCGTCTCACCGCGGCTGCCGCTCATGGCAAAGACATCGGCCCGGCAGCCGAATGGCTGCTCGACAATTTCCACGTCGTGCAAGAGCACGTGCGCGAGGTGCACGAGAGTCTGCCGCGCCAGTACTACCAGGAGCTCCCCGCGCTCGCGAGCGGCTCGCTCGCCGGGTATCCCCGTGTTTACGCGCTCGCGACCACGCTCATCTCGCACAGCGAAGGGCGCATCGACCTTGAAAACGTCGACCTCTTCGTCGCGGCATTCCAGGAGATCGCGCCGCTCTCGATAGGTGAGTTGTGGGCCGTGCCGGCGATGCTCCGGTTGGGCCTCATCGAAAGCGTGCGCCGAATGACGCTGCGAACGGTTCAGCGACTGGATGAAGTGGAAGAGGCAGATCGCTGGGTCGAACGCATCCTGCAGGCCAATGAGCAGGACCCGGATTCGTTAGGCGAAGTGCTGAAGGAATTCGTGGACACACCGCACGCGCTCACCCCGATCTTCGTCTCGCGCTTCCTGCACCAGCTGCGCCTCGGCGCGGGCGCGTTCCCGCCACTCGTCTGGCTGGAGCAGTGGATATCCGAAGAAGGACTGAGTCCGGACGCGGCGACGGCCATCACGACGCAGCGTTTGGCACTCACCAAGCTCATGATGTCGAACAGCATCACGAGTTTGCGCGGAATCGCACAGCGCGACTGGCGCACGTTCGTCGAGCGTCAAAGCGTGATGGAGCACGTGCTGCGCGGTGACCCGGCGGGCTTCTATCCACAAATGACCTTCGCTACGCGCGACTTGTATCGCCACGTAGTCGAACGGATCGCGAAGCGGTCGCGCAGCCGTGAAGAGGCGGTGGCTCAGCGTGCCATCGATCTCGCACGCGAAAGCGGAGCGGCGACGCCCGATCACGCGAACGATTCACGCCGCTCCCACGTCGGTTACTACCTCGTCGATGCCGGGATGTTCGACCTCGAGGCGAGCCTCGGCTATCGGCCCACGTTAGGCGAGCGCTGCCACCGTTGGGTGTTGCGGCACCCCAACCTGGTGTATGTCGGCGGACTCGTGCTGGGGACGCTGGCGATCGTCGCCGCGCTGCTTGCGCTGGCAGGGGCCGAGGCGCGAACCGCGTGGCTCGCGGTGACGATTATCGCGCTGCTCCCGGCGAACGACGTCGCCGTGCACGTGATCAACCAGCTCATCACTGCTTTTCTGCCGCCACGCGTGCTTCCCAAGCTGGATCTGCGCGACCACGGAGTGCCGGCCGAGTATCGCACGGCCGTCGTAATTCCCACGCTCTTCGACAGCGTGGAAGCGGTTCACGAGGCACTGGCCAATCTCGAGGTGCAATTCCTGGCGAACCGTGAAGCCCATCTGCACTTCGCGGTGTTGAGCGACTTCACCGATGCCACGACCGAAACGCACCCAAATGACGCGGCGATCGTGGCTGCGGCGGAGGAAGGCGTGCGCACGCTCAACGCGCGATACGCGCCTAACGAGCAGGACGCCTTCTATTTGTTTCATCGGCCGCGGCGCTGGAACCCCCGCCAGGGCGTCTGGATGGGCTGGGAACGCAAACGCGGCAAGCTCGCCGATTTCAACCGCTTCGTGCGCGGCGGCGCTCGGGACTCATTTTCAAGCATCGTGGGGGACGTCGCGTCCATACAGCAGGTGCGCTACGTCATCACCCTCGACGCGGATACTGTTCTGCCGCCTGACGCGGCCCCGGCCCTGGTTGGCGCGCTCGCGCATCCGCTCAATCGCGCTGTATACGACACGCAGCAAGCGCGTGTGGTCAGGGGATATGGGATCCTGCAACCTCGTGTGGGAGTGTCGCTCGCCAGCGCGCACCGCTCACGCTTCGCGGTGTTGCACTCCGGCCATCCCGGCGTGGACCCGTACACAACCGCGGTATCGGACGTCTATCAGGATCTCTTTGGCGAGGGAAGCTTCACCGGCAAGGGCATCTACGACGTCGATGCGTTTGAACAGGCGACGCACGGACGATTTCCGGAGAATACCCTGCTCTCGCACGATCTCATCGAAGGGAATTACGCGCGCGCGGGCCTCGCGACGGACATAGGCGTTTACGACGATTATCCAGCGACCTACCTGGCGTATTCGCGCCGCAAACACCGATGGATTCGCGGCGACTGGCAATTGCTCCAGTGGTTGACCGGGACAGTCCCGGGACCCGACGGCCCAGAGAAGAACCGCCTATCGCTTCTGTCTCGCTGGAAGATCCTCGATAACCTGCGACGCAGTGTCGTCGAGATCGCGCAGCTCGCATTCCTGGTGGCGGGTTGGACCGTTCTCCCCGGCTCGCCGCTGCGCTGGACCGCGTTAGGCATCGCCGCCATTTCGGCCCAGTGGGTCATGTCGCTTCTGCTCGCGGTCGTGCGTCCTCCACGCGACAAGTCATGGCGCGCGTATTACGCCGTGGTGGGTCAGGATGCCATAACGAGCGGCCAGCAGCTCGCGCTCGCGATCACCTTCCTGCCGCACCAGGCGTGGATCTCGGCGGACGCCATCGTTCGCACGCTGTGGCGGCTCTCCGTCACGAAGCGAAAGCTGCTGGAATGGCGTGCGGCATCACTCGTCGAGCGGGCGACCGGTAGTACGCTGGGCCACGCGTCGCGCGCGATGTGGCCCGCTGTGGCTGTGACTGTGGTGATCGTCGCCACCGTCGCCACAGTCACGCCTGACAACAGACGGATCTGGCAGTTTCTGCTGTCGCTGCTTCCGCTCGCCGCTATCTGGACTATCTCCCCGGTGATTGCTTACGCGCTCAGCAGGCCGACTACCCGCGCGCGCGAAACTCTCAGTGCCGGAAGTCGCAAGGTGGCGCTGCGCTACGCGCAGCTGCATTGGCACTTCTTCGACAGCCTGGTCACCGCCGAGACCAACTGGCTTGCGCCGGACAATTTTCAGGAAGGTCCGACGCCGGTGGTGGCGATGCGCACGTCGCCGACGAACATCGGCTTGCAATTGCTTGCGACGGTGACTGCGCACGACCTCGGGTACATCTCGCTCGAGGAGATGATACGCCGCATCGAGCGCGCTTTTCGGTCGCTCGATCGCATGCAGCGTTTTCGCGGACACTTCTACAATTGGTACGACCTGCACGACCTCCGCGTGCTGGAGCCGGCGTACATCTCGACGGTGGACAGTGGAAACCTCGCCGGTCATCTGATCGCGCTGCGTCAGGTCTGCCTCGAGTTTCAGCGTCACGTCGCCGCGGATCGAAGTGACCTCGTCGCGCGTCTGGACGGCCTCGCCGAACACGCGCAGCGCTATGCGATGGAGATGGACTTCCGCTTGCTCTTCGACGCATCTCGCAAACTGTTCGCGATCGGCTATCACACGAGCAGTCACACGTTCGATGCGTCCTACTACGACCTCCTCGCGTCCGAAGCTCGACTGGCCAGCTTCGTCGCGATCGCGAAGAATGACGTGCCATTCGAACACTGGTTTCGTCTCGGGCGCACGCTCACGCGAGCAGCCGGCGAAATCGCGCTGCTGTCGTGGAGCGGCAGCATGTTCGAGTACCTCATGCCGGTTCTCGTTATGCAGTCGTTTCCGTACACGCTGCTTGGCGAGACCTATGCCGCGGTGGTCCGCCGGCACATCGCCTACGGCGAGGAGCGCGGAATCCCGTGGGGAATCAGCGAAAGCGCGTACAACGTGCGCGATCATCACTTCACATATCAGTACCGGGCGTTCGGCGTCCCTGATCTCGGACTCAAGCGCGGGCTCGGCCGCGACCTCGTCGTGGCGCCGTATGCGTCGGCGCTCGCGACAATGATTGAACCGGAGCGGGCCATTGCCAATCTGCAAACGCTCGAGCAAAAAGGCGCCCTCGGCGCGCATGGCTTTTACGACGCGCTCGATTACACGCGCCCGGAACCCGGCCGGCGATACGCGATTGTGCGCACCTACATGGCACATCACATCGGGATGAGCCTCCTCTCGTTAGGTAATGCACTCCTGGGCGCGCGCTGGAACGACCGCTTCCGTGGCGACCCGATGGTGCGCGCAGCCGCTCTGCTCCTCGATGAGCGCGTGCCGCGTCGTCTCGCCCTGCACGAGGCACAGCGCACGCGACCCGACGAGGCGCTCACCACCGTCGAAGAGGCGCGGCCGGTCGTTCGCGAGTTCGACACTGCTGATACAAAGCAGCCGCACGTCGCCTTCCTGGGCCACGCGCCGCTCACTGTCATGGTAAGTAACGCCGGCGCAGGCTACAGTCGCTATGAAGAGCTGGCCGTAACGCGTTGGCGCGCCGACGGCACGCGCGACTATACGGGTCAGTTCTGCTATTTGAAGGACGTGAATCGCTCGCGCACGTGGTCCGCGGCGCACCAACCCGTGTGCGCGGAGGCCGATTGGTACCGCGCGCTCCTCGCCACGGACGGCGTGACGTTGCATCGCTTCGACGGTGACATCGAGACGCGCACCGAGATCGTCGTCGTTCCCGAGGACTCGGCCGAAGTGCGCCGCGTGACTGTATCGAACAACGGTGACGAAACGCGCGACGTCGAGCTGACGAGCTACGGTGAGATCGTGATGGCTCCGCCTGACGCGGACCGCGCGCACCCCGCGTTCGGCAACCTCTTTGTCGAGACGGCGTGGCACGAGTGGTGTACCGCGATCACGGCGACGCGCCGGCCTCGCTCAGCGTCGGAACGGCCGCTGTGGTGTGTGCACGTTGTTGATACCGGCGCGGAGCGCGTGGGCGAAACGACGTGCGAAACCGATCGCACGCGCTTTATCGGACGCGGACGCACTACACGCGACCCTATCGCGCTGGAACGGGACGGTCCGTTGTCCGGCTCCACCGGCGCCGTGCTGGATCCGATCTTCGCGTTGCGGGTTCGCGTTAGGCTCGCTCCCGGAAGGTCGGCGTCTGTCGCGTTCACGACGCTCGTCGCAACAAACGCCGAGCGAGCGTTTGATCTCGCCGATCGCTACCACCATCCAAACGCGGCGCAGCGAGCGCTCGATCTGGCATGGACGTCAACGCACGTCGAGTTGCGAGAGCTTGGGATCAGCCCGGCTGATGCCGCGGTTTTCCAGGACCTCGCGGGATACCTCCTTTACGCCATTCCGGGGTTGCGGCCTGCGAGCGCGGAGTTGCTGCTCAACACCGGCTCACAGGATCTCTTGTGGTCGATCGGCATCTCGGGCGACTGGCCGATCATCCTGGCGAAGATCGAATCCCCTGAGGGCCTCTCGACGCTGCAGCAGTTATTCTCGGCGCACCGCTACTGGCGGCGCCGCGGATTGACTGCCGATCTGGTCGTCATCAACTCCGAGGAGCACAGCTATCAGCAGGAGTTGAGCGACAGGATCCGCGAGATCATGCTCGCGTCCAGCGGTTCCGGTGTCGTCGACGGCCCTGGCGGCGTCTTCGTTAGGCGACGCGACCAGATCGACCCCGACACAATGCGGATGGTCTCAGCCACGGCGCGGGTTCATATCCCATGTGACGGTCGCTCGCTCGCGCGCATCGTTTCCGCCGCTCGCGCAGCTCCGGACACCGATGTCACCGAGAACGGCGTGGAAGAACCTGCGGTTCGACGAGCGGAGCGCAGCACGCCCGAGTCCACGTCGGTGGTTCAGAAGTTCCGCACACACGCAGCGCGCGTCATCGGCCTGCCCATCAAGGCCGTAACGAAGTCGCTGCACGCACGCCAGGCAAGTCATCCCGATCCGGGTGCGGACGGCGGGCCGCTCCTGTTCGACAACGGAATCGGCGGTCTCACAAGGGACGGTGACTACCGCATCCACGTGCAGAATGATCACGTCCCCCCTGCACCGTGGGCCAACATCGTTGCGAATCGGCACGGGGGCTTCGTCGTCACCGAGCGCGGAGGCGGCTTCACCTGGGCCGGGAACAGCTACTTCTATCGCCTAACGCCGTGGCACAACGATCCCGTCAGTGATCCCGTGAGCGACGCGATCTACTTGCGGGACGACGAGACTGGTGACGTCTGGAGTGCGACTCCTGCGCCCATCAGGAACGGCGAGCATTACACCATCCACCATCGCGCGGGAACGTCGTCGTTTGTGCACGAACACAACGGCATCGATGCTCACCTCACGCTCGGCTTGGTGCCGGATGCAGCCGTCAGGGTGTCGCGCCTGCGATTGACGAATCGGCTGGATCGCCCGCGGCGGATTTCGGTGACGGCCTATGCCGAGTGGACGCTGGGCGTACTGCGCGAGCACACGCAGCATCAGGTGCGCACGGCGTTTGACGCCCAGCGCGGGGCCATCTTCGCCCGCAACCACTTTAACCGCCAGTTCGCCGAGCAAGTCGCGTTTTATGCCGTGAGCGCGCCGGTCAGCAGCCATACAGGAGACCGAAGTGAGTTCATCGGCCGGAATGGGACGCTCGCCGATCCCGCCGGTCTTCGCGAATCCGCCCTCAGCGGAGTGACCGGCGCTGGCATCGATCCGTGTGCTGCACTGCAGTGTGTCGTCGAGCTTGCCCCCGGCGATACCAAAGAGATCATCGTGCTCCTCGGCGCTGCGGCCGATGAAGAATGCGCCAAGCAACTCATCGACGAGTACAGGCATCCGGAGCGCGCGAGCCAGGCGATAACTGATACGACACGCGAGTGGTCGCAGCGCCTTTCTGTCATCACGGTACACACGCCGGAGCCGTCCTTCGACGCCATGGTCAATCGCTGGTCGCTCTACCAGGCACTCGCCTGTCGCATGTGGGCGCGTTCGGCGGTTTATCAGAGCAGCGGCGCATACGGGTTCCGCGATCAGTTGCAGGACGTGATGGCATTTGTGTACGCGGAACCCACGATTGCGCGCGAGCACATCGTGCGCGCCGCCGGCCGCCAATTCGTCGAAGGCGACGTGCAGCATTGGTGGCACCCGGAAAGCGGTCGCGGTGTCCGCACGCGATTCTCCGACGATCTTGCCTGGCTGCCGTACGTCGTGGAGCACTACGTCCGCGTGACTGGCGATGCCGGCGTCCTCGACGAATCCGCGCCGTTTCTCGAGATGCGTCAGCTCGAACCTAACGAGCACGAGATATATGACCTGCCGGAGGTCAGTGGCGAGACCGGCACCGTCTACGAACACTGCCGCCGCGCGTTGCAGCGTGCGTGCACAGTCGGCGCACATGGGTTGCCCCTGATCGGGGGCGGCGACTGGAACGACGGCATGAACCGAGTCGGCATTGAAGGACGCGGAGAGAGCATCTGGCTCGCCTGGTTTCTCGCGACAGTCCTGCGCTCCTTTGCAGATCTATCCGAAAAGCGCGGCGATGACACAAATGCAAAAGACTTTCGGGCGCGCGCCAACGCGTATGCTTCGGCGGTCGAGGCACACGGCTGGGACGGTTTGTGGTATCGGCGCGCATACTTTGACGACGGCACGCCACTCGGCTCAGATGCAAACGAAGAGTGCCGCATCGACTCAATCGCTCAGAGTTGGAGCGTGATCTCGGGGGGCGGTGACCGCGCACGGCAAGAGCTCGCCATGCGCTCACTCGAGGAACACCTCGTGCTGCCCGATGCGCGGCTCATGACGCTGCTTACGCCTCCATTCGATAAGTCGGCGCAGGACCCGGGCTATATCAAAGGTTATGTGCCCGGCGTCCGCGAGAACGGTGCGCAGTACACTCACGCGGCGCTGTGGGCCGTGCTCGCGACGGCGCTGCGCGGTGACGGCGATCGCGCATTCGAGCTGTATCAGATGCTCAATCCGCTCACGCACGGTGGGACGCCGGAAGGCATTGAGGTCTACAAAGTCGAGCCCTATGTCGTTGCGGCGGACGTGTACACGACGGCTCGCGAGCTCGGCCGCGGTGGCTGGACGTGGTACACGGGCTCGGCCAGCTGGATGTATCGTGTGGCGCTGGAAGCGATGCTGGGCCTAACGAAGCGTGGTGCGACACTCCGCGTGGAGCCGTGCGTTCCGGAAGGATGGCCCGCAGTGACTATCGAGTACCGCTACGGTGCAGCGCTGTACGTGATCGTTGTGCACGCGCCGGCACAGGTGCGTCGCCGCGGCGCAGACGTGACAATCGATGGACGTCCTCTCGAAGGAGACGTAATTTCGCTTGTCGATGACGGGGCGCGGCACGAGGTTGTCGTGAGGCCGCGTGAAACGCAGCGGGCCTGACGACGTGAGACGTAGAAGTCATACCAGCATGGAGGCCGGGCGTGACGCGTATCTCTAGAATGTCTCTCGGCGTCTTGGCTCTTCTCGCCGCGTTAGGTAGCGTCGGCGCCCAGGCCCGCAAGCCGTCGCTCTGGGTGACGCTGGGCGACAGCGACCAGCTCGTCGAGGTCGACGCCTACACGTTTCATGAAATCCGGCGCATCAAGGTCGACCAGAAAGTGCACGGTCTCGCGATTTCATCCGATGGATCGAAGGCGTACATCACGAGTGACAAGACTGGACGCTTTCAGGTTGTCGACCTGAAGCGCGGCCGCATTCTGACATCGATCGCAGTCGGTGCCGATCTCAATCAGCTGACGCTGACGAAAGACGGCCGCCATGCGTATGTCCCGGTTCGCGGCGAGAACAAGATCGCCGTCGTGCAGCTCAACCCGGCGAAGCTGCTGAAGAAGCTTCCGTCACCCGCCGGCCCGCACGATGCGTACACGTCGGCGGACGGCACGCGCATCTACGTGGGGGCGCAGTACGGAAGCGCAATCGTCGTGATCGATCCGGCGAAGCAGTCGGTGCTGTATACGATTCCGACGACGTCAGGCGTTAGGCCGCTCGAACCGGCGCACGATGGAAAGACAGTGTACGTCGCGCTCTCGCGATTGCTCGGCTTTACAGTGGTCGATCTGGAAACGAGCCGCACCACGCGCCGCGTCGTGTTAGGCACCCTTCCCGAGGGTGTTCCCGAGCCCTACAAGGAAACGTGGACACACGCGCTGCAAGTCATGCCCGACGGCAAAGAGCTCTGGGTAACAGATGACATCAATGATCTCATTCGCGTCGTGAAGCTGCCGGAGATGGAAGAGGTCGCCCAGATTCGGACGGGTCACTTCCCGCACTGGTTCGCAATGCGCGATGACGGCAAGGTCCTGTTCGTCAGCCTGTGGTTTTCCGACGCCGTGGCAGCGATCGACGTGGCGACGCGAAAAGTGCTCACGAACATTCAGTTCGAGCGCGGCAGCGGTCCCAAGCGCATCGCGATGTCGCCGAAATGACACCTGAAGTGCCTAACGTGCGGCTCGTTAGGTGATTGTCGACCGTGGCGTCTGCTGCAGTGACCGGCTGAGCCGTATGAGCTTGTGGGGAATGCATCTTGCTGCTCATTGGCGAGATTTGTCTCTGGTGGCTTCCCCTGCCTTCGATGATCGACCAACCCGCCGAACCCGAAAAAGTCGTGCGCGTCCTTAACTCGTTGCTGCGCAGCGAGATCTCGGCGACAGAGACCTACACGCAAGCAATTCCGAGAGTTCAGACGGACGCCGGAGTCCTGCGCGAAATTGCACGGGATCACGGACAAGCTGTCTCCGATCTGCGCGCGGCGATCCAAAGTGTAGGCGGAACCCCGGAGGAAAGCTCAGGGGTGTTCCCCGCCTTGCCGGCAAAGGCTGTCTTTGGACCGGCACAGGTTTTCGCTGAGGCTGCGATGCTCACTGCGCTCAGGGAAGTAGAAGAGCGTGGCCTCGGCGACTATCGGGATGCGGTTAGGCGTCTCAACGGCGCGAGCCTCCGCTGGATCTCGGAGAATCTCATCCCGGCGCAGATGAAGCACATCAGCGACCTCGAGGAACTGCTTTCGCGGCTCTGAGGAGTCCCGGGCGGAACAGCGCAACGATCGGGGTGCCCGTCGTTGTCAAACGCATGAGCTTCCCTCCTCTGAGGACTTCATGCGCTCTGTGCTTCATTCGATGTGCTTGCTGGTCGTTTTCTCAGCGACGGGACTCGGAGCGCAAGGAACGGCGCCGCCCGGCTGGGTGCGATTTCGACCGATAGCTCATACGTCGTATCGCTGGATACGACTGTTGCGAAGGGTGGTCGCGCCAGCCTAACGGTTCGCGCGATTGACGGCGCGACGAACGCCGATGGCTATAACGGCGCGCGGCAATTCATCGACGCGGCACCCTACCGTGGTAAACGCGTGCGCGTGCGTGCCCATTTGCGCGGAAACAACGCCGGCCAGGCTGATCTCTACATGCGTGTCGAAGGCTTCGCCGGCGATACGGCCGTGCGCTGGTTTTACGACGACATGGCAAACCGCCCGTTCACTGGCACATTCGATTGGAAAGAGGCGCAATCCGTGCTCGACGTTCCTCCCGAAGCGTCGCGCGTGACGTTCGGTGCGCTACTTGTTGGTGCCGGCCAGATGTGGGCGGACGAATTCGTGATCGACGTCGTCGACGCATCGGTCGAATCGACGACGATGGAGATGCCGTACTTCTTTCCCGAGCAGGAGTGGGCGAGCGTAAAGGCGCGCTGGGCCGGCGAGCCGCTCAGTAAAGCTGCGACGAACCTTGGATTCGAAGAGCGACAAGGCCCAGCAACGTCTGCCGTGAATCTGAGATCTGCGCGCCTCGCTGAATTCCACAGACAAGGGTTATAACGGATTCGACGAAAACGGGCTGATTCTAGAGCTCACTACTTTGTGCCCCACCGCTCCTCAAAGATTCTCAGAGTTGCTCTCGCATTCGTCGTTTCCGTCGCATCCGTGTGAACCCTCGTCCGTGATGCCGGCCATGCGCACGGAGCTCACCTAACGGCGAACAAGAAAATGCGGGAGTGCTTGTTAGCAGCTCCCGCATTTGACTTCAGTGGAGGCGCGGGGATTTGAACCCCGGTCCGAGAATAGATCGACCACCGTCTCTACGTGCGTATCTCGCCGATTGAGGTCTCCGACGACTGGCCGGCGAGCGGCCCATCGTCGAACAAGCCTTCTAAGATTTCGCCCGACGCCCGAAGGCGTGACGTCGGACTATCCCGATATTGCGATACCCGCAGCGCCGCCTCGGGCGGGCTTCAACAGCGGGCACGAGCATAACGCTTACGCGTTACGCTGCGAGCGCCAGTTCAGTGTTGGCGATTGTGTTTTTTCCAGAGTGTTTTACCAGGACTCGGGACCTGGGCACGCAACAGCGGCTTCACTGTCCCCGTCGAAGCCAAGTCGCCCCCGTAAAGAGGACTGTAATCTAGCCACTTGACGATTCAGCGACAATCGGCGCGCCGAGAAATAAGGTGAAGTGCAGTCCATATCGTCAAACACCGCAACAGGATGTACAGCGCGTGTCTGGAAGTCTCACTCGCTAATGCCTGTGCTTGTCTTAGGCCTTTGGAGCGCCGAAAGCCATCCCAACCACGCTAGGCGAGGCGGACCCGAACGTGCGCTGCGACAGCGCCATGAAACGGGCCTTCGCGACCTCCGTACGACCGCCGCATCATGCAGACTTCAGCAATGCGCTTTGTCTACATCGTGTCGGCGGGCGTTGTGCTGCTCGCCCTCGCCGAAGTGTTTCTCCCTGCCCGGCAGCAACGCACACAACCGATAGCGCTTGTCGGTGTGAACGTCGTTCCGATGGATTCGGAGCGCGTCCTGCTGGACCAGACGATCGTTGTGCGGGGAAAGGAGATCGTCGCGTTAGGTCCGCGACGGACCACCCCGGCGGCCGGAGCGAGACGCATCGATCTGCGCGGCTACTACGTCATACCGGGCCTGGCTGACCTGCACACGCATCCGCGGGTGGCTGGCGACATGACGCAGTACCTCGCCAGCGGCGTCACGACGATTCTCTCGCTCGGCAGCCCTGCCGACGCGCAGCTCCTTGCCTGGCGTGATTCGACGCGGCGCGGGCAGAAACTCGGCCCGGACATTTTCGTCGCCTATTTCGTGGACGGACCGGGCGGATCCGGCGGGCGCATTATTGCGAGCGCCGAGGACGGCCGCGCCGCGGCGCGCAATGCGAAGTCGCAGGGCTTCGATTTCATCAAGGCCTACAACTTCATTCCCGAGAGCGCATTCGTCGCCATGGTGGACGAGGCGCGGGCACAGGGAATCGCTGTCACCGGGCACGGGGTGCGCTCCGTGGGGCTCCAGCGTGGATTCGCGTTAGGCCAGGTCATGGTCGCTCACGGGGAAGAGTACCTCTACACACACTTCAACAGGCTGGAAGACTCAACGCGCTTCGGTGAGGTCGCAGGCTGGACCAAACGATCGGGGGCCTACGTCCTGCCCAACCTGTCGGCATACGTGGGCATCGCCCGACAGTGGGGCAAGACGGCGGTCGTCGACACACTGCTCGGTCTTCCCGACGTT
>DATBKN010000384.1:0-1732 GCA_036555845.1 Gemmatimonadaceae bacterium
TCGTAACGACGTCGCTTTGCAGGCCGGTGCGTACACGGATCGTGGGGATCGCACGCGGATCGCGCCGCGTCTCGCGCCTGTCGATCATTTTCTCGAGTGCCTGACGTGCGTTGACGACCAAGTTGAGCACCACCTGCTCGAGCTGCGCCGAGTCGCCGCGGACGATCGCCGGGTCGGATGCGAACTCCGCGATCATGCGGATACCGTGAGTGTCCAGTGCATAACGCTGCGTGTCGACGATGTAGCCGACGATCGCATTGACGTCGATCGCCTGCGGTTCGTGCGACTCCTGGCGCCGTGCGACGGCGAGCAGGTCCTTCACGATGCGCGCGGCACGCTGCGCTTCGTGCAGCATCGTGTCCAGAGCGTGCCGCTCCTCCTGCGCCAGTGGACCCTTCAGCAAGAGCTGCGCGAAACCGGCGATGGCGGCCAGCGGATTGTTGATCTCGTGCGCGACGCCGGCGAGCGTGCGCCCGAGTGCAGCCATGCGCTCGCCGCGCCGCACCATCTCCTCGCGCCGCAATCGTTCGGTCACATTCTCCGCGATGGCATCGCAGTACAGCATGAGGCCCTGATCGTCGCGCACCAACCGCGGCGAGACGCGCACGCGCACCGTCGTGTCGTCGCGACGGCGCCATGTGAAATCGTACCAATCACGGAGCCTGCCTAACGCCAAGTCCTCGCGCCAGCGCGCCCGCTCCGCTGGTTCCACAAAGAGGGTCTCGAGCACGTCCAATTCCTGCAATGCCTCGACCCGATCGTAGCCAAGCATCTGCAGCATCGCCGGATTGGCCTCGATGAACCGGCTGTCTCGGCCGCAGCGATAGATACCGTACGCGGCGTGATCGACGAGCGTCCTGAGCCGCTCCTCCGAACGGCGCACGCGTTCTTCGCTCGCCCGCAACGTCTCTTCAACGTCTTCGCGCTGCTCGATGTACTCCTGGAGGATGCCCCGCAGGCTGTCCAGCGAGCGGACCGCATGGTCACGTTCGGCCGCAAACTGACGCCTGTCGCGACGCACGGCCTGTTTCAGCCAGATCGTGGCGAGCGCAGAGCCTAACGCGACGCCGAGCGCGGCCCACAGGAGCGCCAGCATCAGACTGCTTCAGTGACGAGCCGGGCCTTTTGGCATCCAGGCTTCATGTTCGCGAGTCTACTCGTCTGCGGTATCTTTTGGCACCCCGGCGCCGGACCGGACGCCGGGCGACCTCTTGGGAACCACCTCGTGATAGACAGCCTTCGTCAAGCATCGTGACGCCCGAGGAATCGCAGTCCGCAACGACGCCGTCCGCGGAGTCTAACCAGCGGCGCGACGCCGAGTTCGAGCGCGTTGCTCTCCCATGGATGAACGACGTGTACCGCTTCGCGTATTCGCTGACGCGCAATGAAAGTGATGCTCAGGATCTCGTCCAGGAGACGTTTCTGAGGGCCTTTCGCTCGTGGCACACCTTTCAACCCGGAAGCGACGCACGGCGCTGGCTATTCACGATCTGTCGCAATGCGTTTCTACGTTCGCGCGAGCGGACGCGCCACGAGGTCGACCTCGAAGACGGCGACACCGAAGCCTTGGCACTCGCCACTCGGCACCGCGACATGCACGCCGACGGGACTGATCGCGCGCTGACGCAAATCGATTTGCGGCCCGCTTTGACAAACGCGCTCGAGCAATTGCAGGAGCCTTTTCGGTCTGCTGTGATCCTGGTGGACGTCGAAGATCAGTCGTACGACGCCG
>DATBKN010000385.1:0-8520 GCA_036555845.1 Gemmatimonadaceae bacterium
TCGGCGTCGCCGTAGAGCACGCTGCGCGACGAGGGGTCGAGCACTTGCAGCATCCCCCAGGCGAGGCGTACCTCGATGACTCCCGACAGCGTATCGGCGTACCAGTCGGCCAGCGTCGTCTCGCTTTGCCGCGCATAACGCAGCAGGTTGCGATCGTACTGGTAGAGCGGATACACGACCGCATTGCGGCCGATGCGACGGCGATTGCTCGTGACGAAGAGCGAGTCGTAGCGCCCGTCCTCGTTAGGCTTCGTTCGGAACGGACGGTTGTACACTCGCACGGAATCGATCACGCGGTAGAGGTTGTACGGCGTGTCCACGAGCAAGCGGCCGGCAGCAGGGCCGCGCAGTTCGAGCATGAACTCGAAGCCGACCGCGGAGCGCGAGCCAGTGTACGGGAATTGTGTATCGCCGAGCTCGGGCTTGTATGTGTCGATCCCGACGAGATAGTTCGCGCGCGTCCAGTTGATCTGCCCGACATCGAGCCGCAGATAGACGTATGCTTCGTCGCTGCGCACGCTGAGCGATCGAAGGTGCAGCGGCTCGGCGCCCGGCTTCGCCGGGGCATCATTGCGATACAATGGCTTCGCGGCATGCCAATCATCCGCGCGGCCGTCGATCGTGATGGCGGAATCGCGATCGCCGGCGCGCATTGCGACAATGCCATAGTTCTGCTCCGCATCCAGCGCGTTGAGCCAGAGCCGATTGCGCTCCAGCGGCTGCTCGAAGTCGATCACGATCCAGTTCTTCTTGAACCACTCGTCGATGGCGGCAAAGAGCACGGCGCCCGCCGCGCCAGCTGCGTGTATGTCGCGCGTTAGGCGGGCGTCCACGTCGGCCTGGCCGCGTTCGTCGTGCCCGCCGTGATCCCAGCCTTGCGGTTGCTTGTGCGCCATCCCTCGCGACGAGGGAACTCCATACTCGGAGATCACGACGGGCATGTCGCCGTGGTGCGCCACCAGCTCGCGCAAATAGCCGTAATAACTACTGGGCCCCTCCGCTGACGACGCCTGCTGATATTCCGGGTCGAGCACCATGAAATCCGGGTAGTACGGATATGCGTGATACGAAGCGAAAATCCCCGCCGGAAACGCCGCGGTCGCGTGCATGAGGCGAGCGTCGAGCCCGATCGCGTCGTTGTCGTATTCACGAACAGATGTATCGCGCTTCTCTCCCCGCGCCGCATACAGCCGCGCTTCCTCTTCCTTCGTGGACTCCGTGATATGCGTCAGCGGATCGAGCGTGGGCCAGTTCGTGTACGCCACGGGACGTTGCGCGTTGTAGCGCTGCATCTCGTAACCGATGAGATAATTGAGGGCTTCGCCTAACCAGACGTCGAGCGCGTGTCCACCCGCCACTCGCACATATCGACCCTCGAGGTTCGAGACATTGGGATGCAGCCTGGCGTATTCGACGACAGAATACGGCTCCCACTCGCGGCCGATGATGTATGCGATCACCCACTGCGAAACATCGGCGTCGTAGAGGCCAGACGCATGACCAGGTCGATGCGGCAGCGAAGCGCTCCCGTGCAGCAAGTCGACTACGCGCCGCATCTCGGCCAGGAATTCGCCGTTCCAGACCGTGTCGTCGTAGCGCTCCTCCTGTTCACCAGGCGGCAGCTCGGTCCACACGCCGTGAATGAGCCAGATCGGCCGCTTGGGGTGTGCCAGGTTCCAGCGACGAACTGCCTGGTAGAAGTGCGGCGGATGAATCGTGTACAACCGGATGACGTTGGAATTCATGCGCGCGAACAGCGCGATCCAGCGTTCGTACGTGCTGTCGTTAGGTGGAAACTCCGACGGATGCTTGCCGGGAAGCGCCGCGCCGAGGTTGACCCCGGCGAGCCAGATGGGCTTCCAACCGCCACGGCCATCCGGAATCTCGAAGCTGCGATTGCGCACGCGGGCGCTCACGACAGTCTGCCGCGGCCGCACACGTTTCGGCGCCTCGCGCTTCGCGACGTTCCCTCCGCCTGCTCCGTCGATGCGCTCGAGGTACCAACGACTCGTCGAGTCTCGCGGGACAACAGCGAGCGCGCGCGTGAAAGCCGAGCGACTCGCGACGAGATCTGCGCCGCGGTACGCCGCCATGCCGAGGCCGACGAGGGCGTCGTAGTCCCGTGGAGCGTGCGAGAGAACGCGTTCGAACAACGCGCGCGCCAGCGTTAGGCTGTCACGCCGCATCGCGACGTAGGCGGCGCCGTTGCCGGCGCCCGCGTCGTCTCGGCACGCCGCCAATACGCGACGAAAAGCAGCATCGGCCGAATCCATCGCCGATCGGCGATAGTGCCTCCATCCGCTTTCAACAGCGCTGGCGAGCTCAGAGGGCAGTGGCGAGCAAGTCGGACTTCGCTGTCCGCGCAGCGGCATCGCGAACACCAGCACACCCACTCCGCACGCGACCAGCAGACGTGTCACGCGTGTGAACCAAGAAGTCATGGAATACACGCCTTAAGGACGCGCTGCCGCTGGCTGTGCAACCAGAGGGCGACGGATCCGCAAAGGATGCAACCCGGCATTTCGCGGAAGGCCGGATCCGTCACGCTCACCGAGTGACGGGCGGCAGCGTGACGTTTGGCCTAACAGTGCAGTCGAAGACGCGAAGTCACTCGACGACGGCCCACCTGACTCCCTCAGCAAAGGCGACCGCATCCGAGGAGGATACGGCCGCTCTGCGCGTGCGCTTTCACGCCGCCGCAGGGCGGCTCGTACGCGTTTTCGAGGCTCTTGGCGCCAAGCTCGCCGTACGACCTAACGCCGCTGAGGTACTCGCCGCGGTTCAACGCGAATTGACGCGGCTCGAGGATACGGCGAGACGCTGCGACGACAAGGTCGCGGTGGACCTGACGGCTGCCCTCGAGATGCGCGTGGATCGCTGGCTGGCCGATCCGGCCTTCGAGAACGCCGAACGTGGTCCCGCAGTACTCCGATTCGCCGGCGAGCTACGCGCCCACCTTGTGCCACGCGCTCGCGCCGCGGCGATCGCGCGCGCACTGGGTACGCTGGCCCACGTGGAGCAGGCGCTGCGTGCTGATCTGCATCTCGCGTCGACCGTTCTCGTCGTCGAGCCGAACGCTGCCAAATTCCGAGCCATTCACGGTGCGCTGCGCGAAGCGCCAGTCCATCTCGTGCACCTGTCGAACCCTACACAGCTCGAAACCGCGCTGACACAACATCGACCCCTGGTGGTATGGTTCAACGTTCGCAACGATCCGGCGCCCCTGCTCGATCAGATCGCTACGGTTCGCGCGCGAGATCCGGAGCACCTAACGGCGATCGTTGTTTGCGCCGCTGCCGGTAATGCGAACACGAGGCGCGAAGTGTTCGCCGCTGGAGCCGACGAGTTTGTGCTCTCGCCGCTGGAACCTGTCGAAGTCCAGGCACGGGTTGGAGCCCGCGTCGAGCGCAGGCGCCTGCAACGCATCGCGGCGTCATTGCATCCTGTCACAGCGCTCGCGCTCCCGGACCGTACATGCCGCCAGGCCAACGCGGCGCTCGCCGACGCCGTGCAGCGCGACCTCCCGGGGACTCTCGCTCTCCTGCGTCTCGTGTCCGACGGTACTGCGTCGAGCGTCAACGGTGCCTGGGATTACGAAGCCGTACGCCTGGCGCGCGCGTTAGGTGAGCAAGCGACAATGGTAGGCTATGACGATCCTGCGACGATCCTCGCATTCTTCGAGCGCGAGCCTGAGGAGTGCGCCGCGATTCTCCAGGCGTTGCACGAAGAGCGTGACGAGCACGCGCCGCACTGGCACGCGGCTGTCGTCGGGGCGCGCGACTTTGCGGCGCGAGACTGCGCGACCCTGCGCACGACCGCGGCCGAAATACTCGCCGCCAGCCGTCGCGCCACCGATCCTCCCGTCGTGGTCTGGAGTCCGTCCCTCGCGGGAATAACGCCAGACGTGATCGTCGTCGAGGACGACAACACGCTGCGCGAAATGCTGTCGTTCGCTCTGCGTGAGCGCGGGATTTCGCATCAGATGTTCGCCGACGGCGCCGCGGCGCTCGATGCGTTGCTCGCGCTGCATCCAGCGCGCAAGTGCCCCATCGTGATCCTGGATGTGGACCTGCCTGGTATCGACGGCCACTCGCTGTTCGAAGAGTTGCGTGTGCAGCGGCCCGGCGCATTTGAATTTGTCTTCGCGACGGCGCGCGCGACCGAAGCCGATCAGGTGCGAGCGCTCAGCGCCGGGGCGCTGGACTACGTGCGCAAGCCGCTCAACGTGCGGCTGTTGCTGGCGAAGATTGAACATTGGCTGGCGCGCGCTGCCGCGCAGCTGTAACACAATGTCGCTCTTCTTCGTCGCGCTCGCCGTCGAAGGCGTCCTGCTGACCGTCATTGCGGCCCTCGTCGTTTTGCATCGCGTGCTGCGCGTTAGGCGCGACCGCGTGGGCCGCCTCGTCGAAGCGCGCACAGCGGCCGGCCTCCGCGCCTGGCTGCTGGAGGGTCAAGGCGCGCACGCGTACATACGGGCGCTGACAGACATCCCGCCGCACATCGCGCTCCACCGGCTCGCGACGGCGATGACCGAACACATCCCGCTCGAGCACCGCGACGAGCTCGTTGTGCTCCTGCGCGTCGAGCAGTGGACCGCGGCGATCGCGCGTCAGGCGGCTTCTCGCTTCTGGTGGCGCCGCCTGGCCGCAGCCCGATTGCTGGCATTCACCGCCGATCCGTCTGATCGTGTCCGTGTGCGTCGTCTGCTGGACGATCCGCACCCGGCCGTGCGCACCGCCGCCACGCGCTGCCTCCCGCGCGTCAACGATCCCGAGCTCGTCGCGCTCGTTCTCGATCGCCTTCCGCCGCTCGCGCCGCTCGTGCGCGCGGCGCTCACAGTCACGTTGCGTGACCTCGCGAGCCACACAGTACCAGCCCTGCTCGCGCGCCTCACGAGCGCGGCGTCGTCGCGCGAGCTCGAAGCATGGATCAACGTCGCCGAGGTCATCGGCGCACCGGAGGCGTACCCGCACCTGGCTGCCTTGGCGGGACACGAGGAGGCTGTCGTGCGGCTGGCTGTAGCGCGTGCGCTCAAGCGTCAATTCCACAGCGATGCGTCCGATGTTCTGGCGACGCTGCTGAGCGACGGCGACTGGCGTGTGCGCGCGCAGGCGGCGCGCTCGCTCGGCGCGTTAGGTGCGCATGAAAAGACTCCCGCCTTGGAGACTGCGCTGGCGGATTCAGCATGGTGGGTGCGCTTTCGCGCCAGCCTCGCGCTGGCGCAGATGGGTGAACCTGGCCGTCGAGTGCTCAAGGAGTCGCGCCGCGCGAGCGACCGGATGGCGCGCGATATGTCGTCGCTGGTGTGCGGTCTGTCGGATGGCAGCATCATCGAGCTGACGGAAGCCTAACGATGGACCTGCTCACGCATCTCGCGGGTCAGGGAATCCGTCTCGCGGACACGACGATTCTGTTCTACTACCTGACGCTCAATCTGTTCTACGTCGTGCTCTTCGCCATCGCGATCCCCGATCTCTGGCGGCACCTAACGCTGAGCGATGACGTGGACGAGCGCGCGCGACTGCTCTCGTCCGAAGCCTTCCCGCCGATCACTATCCTCGTCCCGGCGTACAACGAGGAGATCACGATCGTGGACAGTGTGCGCGCGTTGCTGACGCTCAATTACCCACGGCACGAAGTAGTGCTCGTGAATGACGGCTCCAGCGATGCGACGATGGAGCATTTGATCCACGCATACGATCTCTACGAAGTGCCGCCGGCGTATCCGGTCTACATCCGGACGGCGCCGGTGCGCGCGTATTATCGTTCGCGCCGATTCTCCAAACTGCTTGTTCTCGACAAGAAGAACGGCGGCAAGGCGGACTCGCTCAATGCGGCGATCAACGCGGCACGCTTTCCGTTCCTGCTCGCCGTCGACGCTGACACGATCATCGCGCCCGACGCACTGCAGCGCGTCTCGCGGCCGATCCTCCTCGGCGAACACGTCGCCGCCGTGAGCGCGACGCTGCGCGTGGCGAACAGCTGCCACATCGAGCACGGCCGCGTTACCGACGCGCGCGTCGATCGCCGCTGGATCCCCGGCTGCCAGGTCGTCGAATATTTGCGCGCCTTTCTCTTCGGGCGCACGGGATGGAACGCGTTAGGCGGGAACCCGATCATCTCGGGAGCATTCGGACTCTTCCGTCGCGAGTACTTGCTCGCGATTGGCGGATATCAGGTGGGCAATGTCACCGAAGACCTCGATCTCGTCGTGCGGCTGCGCCGGTATCTGCATGACAACAACATCCAGGCGACTCTGCCGTTCATTCCCGATCCAATCGCGTGGACAGAAGTCCCGACCACGCTGCGCATCCTCGCACGGCAACGCGAGCGCTGGCACCGCGGTCTCATCGGGACGATGGTGGCACACCGCGACGCTGTCGCGAATCGTCGCTACGGTCCATTCGGCCTCGTCGCCCTGCCATTTCTATTGATCGGCGAGATGCTCGCCCCGGTTGTCGAGCTGCTCGGCTACGCGCTCACCTTGCTTGGGCTCGCATTTGGTCTCATCAACTGGGAGTTCGCAGGACTGTTCTTTCTCGCCGCGTTTGGCTTCGGCATCGTCCTGTCCTGCCTTGGCATCCTGCTTGACGAGTTGTCATTCCGCCGCTACTCACGCGCGAGTGATCTGGCGCGGCTCTTCGGCTACGCCATCATCGAATCGATCGGCTTCCGCCAACTCACAGTCTGGTTCCGATTGCGGGGCTTCTGGTACTGGTGGAGGGGGAGCCACACGTGGGGTGTCATGGTGCGCGAGGGCTTTACCGGCAAGCAGGGAGGTCCTCAGCAGCGCGCGGCCGCCTAACCGTTGTAGATTTGGCCCCCATGACGTTCACGGACTTTTTCAGCATCGACAGCGAGCTTTCCGAAGAGGAGCGCGCCGTTCGCGAAAGTATTCGGCGCTTTGTCGATGAGCGCGTACTCCCGATCATCGGCAAGTGCTACGACGAAGGACGCTTCCCCAAAGAGCTCATCCCGGAGCTGGGCTCGTTAGGCGTATTCGGCGCGAACCTTCCGGAAGACTACGGCTGCGCTGGCCTCAACAACGTCGCGTACGGACTCATCATGCAGGAGCTGGAGCGCGGCGATTCGGGCGTGCGCTCGTTCGCGTCGGTGCAGGGCGCGCTGGCGATGTACCCCATCTACGCCTTCGGCAGTGAAGAGCAGAAGCGTCGCTACCTGCCGCCGATGGCCAAGGGCGAAGTGATCGGCTGCTTTGGCCTGACTGAACCCGACTTCGGATCGAATCCGGCCGGTATGATCACGATGGCGCGCGAGCAGAAGGACGGCAGCTGGATTCTCAACGGCGGCAAGATGTGGATCACGAATGGTTCCACGGCGCGCATCGCGATCGTCTGGGCAAAGACGAACGGTGACAAGGACGCCAGCTCCATCCGCGGCTTCATCGTCCCCACCGATGCAAAAGGCTTCAAGGCAAAGGATCAAAAGGGCAAGCTGTCTCTGCGTGCCTCGGACACCAGTGAGCTCGTCTTTGATAACGTGACGCTGGCCGCTGACGCACTGCTCCCAGGATCCGGTGGACTCAAGTCACCGCTCATGTGCCTGACACAGGCGCGCTACGGCATTTCGTGGGGCGCCATCGGTGCGGCGATTGCGTGCTTCGATGAAGCTGTATCATATGCGAAGAACCGCGTTATGTTCGACCGCCCACTGGCGGGATTTCAGATTCAGCAGGAGCGACTTGCTGACATGCTCACGGAGATCGTCAAGGCGCAGCTCTTGTCTTTGCATCTCGGACGCCTGAAGGACTCAGGCACATATACGCCGCAGCAGGTCTCGCTTGCCAAGCGCAACAACGTGAATATGGCGACGAACATCGCTCGAGAGGCTCGTCGCTTGTTAGGCGCTGTCGGGATTCTCTCCGAGTATGGGGCGATGCGTCACATGGCGAATCTCGAAAGCGTTTATACGTACGAGGGGACGCACGACGTCCATTCACTCATTCTCGGCCAGGCTATTACCGGACTCAATGCATTCAACTGACGGATCGCGGGGCAACGTCCTCGGAGAGTGTTTACGCGGCGCGCTTTGGAGCGCGCCGCTGTGCAACACGGCCATACTCGGTGCGGTAATTCTCGCGCTCGGTCCGGTCGCGGCGCCGGCTCAATCGGCGTTCCGGGCGCGATTGGACAACGACGCATACAACTTTTGGCAGCACCCGGCCGCCCGAACCGACGACGAGTATACGAACGGCGTGCGGCTCTCCGCCGAGCTGTACCGCGTGCCGCGCTGGGCGAGGCGCCTAACGAAGGAGCCGCCGAATTGTGAGGTGCAGGCAGGGTCCCAGAGCACGTGCGTATCGCACGAGCTTGCGATCGAGCAGGACATTTACACGCCGGATCTCACGCGCGCCCCGCACACAGTCGACGGGTGGGAGCTGGAGCGGCCATACGCCGCGTGGCTGTACGTCAGCTCCACCGCGCGATTCGCGCGGCCGCGATCGCTCGACGAGCTCGAGGTCGCTGCCGGGGTGACAGGAGAGCCCGCGTTAGGCCAGCT
>DATBKN010000386.1:0-1773 GCA_036555845.1 Gemmatimonadaceae bacterium
CACGACGCTGAGCGCATATCTCGCGCTTTCGCGCTCCTGGCGTGCTGCCGCGTTAGGCTTGCGCGACAGCGTGATGGGGCAGATCGAGTACGTCATCGGCCGCGGCGTCGCGTTCCTGGTAGTCGGACTCATCTTCTTCGCGCTGTACAAGTTTCTTCCCAATCGACCGATGCGCACGAAGACGGCACTGGTCGGGGCGCTCACATCGGCGGCGCTGTTCGAAGTCGCGCGGAACATCTATACGGCGTTGACGCACGCGCTGGATCCGGGCTCACTGTACGCTGGCGCGCTGTACGCCGTGGTATCGGTCGTCTTCTGGGCGTACTACGCCGCGCTGCTCTTCCTCATCGGCGGCGAGGTTGCTCAGGTTCATGACCTACGCCATCAGCACAAAATGGCCAAGCGAGCGGCGGCCAAAGAGTAGGTGCGGCGCGGCGCAAGCGGGAACGCAGATGACGCTGAAACGCCGCAGACGACGCAGACAAAGCACAACAAGAATTGCACTGGGTCATCTGCGCTCGCAGATCTGCGTCTTCTGCGTTCCCGCTTTTGATCCCTACGCTCTAGATTGCCCGCATGCCAATTGATGTCCGCAGCGACACGGTTACAAAGCCAACGCCCGAAATGCGTCTGGCGATTGCCAACGCCGAAGTCGGCGACGACGTCCTCGATGGCGATCCAACTACACGTCGGCTGGAAGCGCGTTGCGCCGAGTTGTTAGGCAAGGAGCGCGCAGTCTTTTGTCCCACGGGCACGATGGCCAACCAGATCGCCATCTGGTTGCTTGCCGAACGAGGGACTGAAGTACTTGCTGACGTCAATTCGCACATTCACGACCTCGAATACGCAGCGACTGCCGCGTTGAGCGGCGCGCAGCTGCGACCAGTGCAGGGCGACGGACCAATGATGGACGCTGCTGCGCTGCTCCGCTGCATGCGTCCAAGCGCACACGGAGCCGTGCGTGCCACGCTCGTCTGTCTCGAGAACACGCACAACAGCGCCGGCGGTCTGGTGACTCCAGTTTCCGGACTCAAAGCCATGGCCGACGTCGCGCGGCAGCACGGCTGCGCCGTTCATCTCGACGGCGCGCGACTTTGGAACGCGGCAGTGGCGACGGGGAATTCGCTCGTCGAACTCGCGGAGTGCGCCGACACCGTCATGGTCTCTTTCTCGAAGGGACTCGGCGCGCCAGCCGGCGCCGTCGTTGCTCTCGAGGCCCGCTTTTACGATCGCGCTATCGAAGTGCGGCGACGATTCGGCGGCGGTATGCGGCAAAGCGGCGTTCTCGCAGCCGCGTGTCTCTACGGGCTCGAGCATCACTACAATCGGTTGACCGATGATCACGAGAAGGCGCTCACATTCGCGCGAGGCGTCGATCGCGCGCTCGCCGCGAGCGTCGTCCCGCCGGAGACGAACATCGTGATGATCGATCTCGCCCCTGGCATGGTCGCTACGGACGTCGCGCGACGCGCTGCTGAAAAGGGCGTTCTCGTGAGTGTGTGGACGCCGTCACGGCTTCGCACGGTGTGGCACCTGGACGCTAGTGCCGGTGATGCAGCCAGCGCCGGCGAAAAAGTGCGAGAAGCGCTGGACGAAGCGTGGCGCGATTTGGCGGACACTTCGGAATGGCCCGCCATGCCCTTAGATTCCTCATCGCTCCAGGCCCCGAAGGTCGTGGGCCCACCAACTCCGTCAGGACCCCGCAGGTAGCAGCGGTACGTGGTGTCTTGCGTCGCTTCGTTCGGCCTGGAGTATCGCGCGGGACTATCGCAG
>DATBKN010000387.1:0-3612 GCA_036555845.1 Gemmatimonadaceae bacterium
CGTGCTCACGGCCTTGGGAGGACGGACGTCGCACGCGGCTGTCGTGGCCCGTCAGATGGGAAAGGTCTGTGTCGTGGGATGCCGCACGTTGCGGATCGATGGCGATGCCCGCCGCTGTTGGTTCGGGGATCGCACGTTTCGCGAGGGCGACGTGATGATGATCGACGGCGACAGCGGCCACGTGTTCGAAGGCCGTGTGCGCGTCGTGACCGAGAAACCGGACGAAGCCCTAGCCACGATCGCGCGGTGGCGAGCGCAAGCGTAATCTTGGATGGCGCGCCTCACCTCGCGGCGTCCGAATCGCTGCTGCCAGCTCCGGTTCGGAGAGTTCGCTTCAATTTGCCCTGTTTGACCTTGCTTGTTGACCAAGACAGAGCGCCGTTTATTGGCCGAAATCTCACGCACAAGAGGAACTCGGTCGATTGACTCTGCAGAGATCCTGTGCTACCCATTGACCCCCAGATGCCATCCGTCGGTCGCTCGTGCGCGTCCGTTGTACTTGCCTTGGCCATGGCATGTCTCCCACTCCTGCCGCAGGAGCACATCCATCGAGCCGGGATCGAAGGCCGCACCACGCCACTCGTCCACGCGCACACCGTCGAATACTTCGGGACCGGAAGCACCCAAGCGTCGCTTGCGGGCGGCCATGGCGATCACGGCCTGGCCACCTTCCTCACGAACGCGTACGACGGCGCGTCTCGCGTGACGTTGCAGCCGGCGCTGCAGGCAGCCGGCGTTGTGACGGTCCCAGAGTTCCGATTGATCGGCCGCGCCGATCCGATGCTGACGCAGACTGCGCACGGCCCTCCGAGATCCGCGTGGCTCACTCGCGGCCCTCCTTCGCTCTCCTGATCTCCGGCTCGATCTCCGTTCGCTAGTCAATTTCGAATTCGCAGCGCTGGTGCCCTCGTCCGCACCAGTGATCCGTTTTGTCTCGGGGAGGGTCTATGGGTTCTGCTGCCCGTTGCGCAGCCCGTGCTGGTTCACGCCGCTCACGGCTGTGTGCAGGGCTGATTCCATTCGTGACGTTGCTGCTGCCCACGCTGAGCCACGCTCAAGGCGCCACGTCATCGAAAGCCGACCAACCGTCCCCATCAGAGTCGGAGGCCTGGACGTTAGAGCGGGTTGTGACGGCGGCGCTCTCGCAGCATCCCCTCGTTGAAGCGGCTCGGGCTCGTGTCGACGCTGCTCGTGCCGACCGCGTCGGCGTCAACGCCCTCCCCAATCCAACGGGCACCTTCTGGTTCGAGAACACAGCGTTTCCCGGCCAGTCGCTCGGAGTCCCACTGAATCGCGAGACATCGACGTACATGACCTTGCCATTGGAGCCGTTCATCCAGCGCTCGTCACGGATCCGCCGAGCGGATGAAGACCTGAAGGCCGCGCAGGCATCCCTGACATCGGCTCGTCGCCAAGTGGCCGCCGAAGCCGTGCGGGGGTTCTTCCGGGTCGCACTCGCGCAGGCGATGACGGAGGAGGCCGAGGAGAATCGTGACCGGCTCGAGCAACTGCTCTCCTATAACCGCGCTCGCGTCGATGAAGGCGTGACGGCCGAGGGTGAATGGTTGCGCGTCCAGCTCGAGCTCGATCGAGCCAGCACAGAAGTCACGTTCGCTGATGTGGACTTGGCTCGCGCTCGAACAGAGCTGGCGCCCTACTTGGGAAATCTCGGAGGCCAACCCAACGCCGTCGCATTTCGCGTGAATGTTCCGAGTCTTCCAGCTCCAGCACCCTCTTCCATCCCCCGCATGGACGTCGTGCTCGCCGCCGCGCGTGAACACCGGCCAGAGCGGCTGGGTGGTCAGGCTCGGATTGCCGCAGCATCCGCGACGGCGGACGTCGAACGGACGCTCAGCGTCCGTCAGTTCGGCGCTACGTTCGGCAACAAGCGGGTCGAGGGCCAGAACTCGATGGTGCTCGGCGTCAGCCTGGCGGTTCCCTTGTTCAACCGTAACCGCAGCGGTGTCGAACGCGCAATGAGCGAACGGCTCGCAGCCGAGCAGGAACTCGCCTGGACTGACCGGCAAGTCACGGCCGAAGTGCAGGGTGCTCACGATTCGGCGATGCGCTTCGCCCGGCGCCTGGCGGATTTGCAGCAGTCATTCCTGAGCCGAGCAGAGGAGATGCATCGTCTGACGCTTGGCGCCTACCAAGAGGGTGGTGCGTCGTTGCTGCAGGTGCTGGACGCGACACGGTTACTCGCCGATGCGCGACTGACCTACGCTCGAACGCTCTTTGCGCAGCACCAGAGCCTGTTTGACCTTGCACTCGCGGCCAGCGGGGAACCAAACGACTCGCTCGACCTGCTACGAGCGTGGAGTGCATCGGCCGTGGCAACGCAGACAGGAGCCACGCGATGACATTCGTACTCCGGGCTCCCCGTCACGTCTGGGTCGTCGCGTGTGCCGTGCTGACCGTGACCGCAACCGCGTCAGGAGCCTGCAGCGGCGGGACGTCATCTGACGTAGCAGACGCGGCTTCGATGCCGAATGGCCCGGCTGATCAGCGAACGCTGACGATGACGCGCGAGCAGATCCAGCAGGGCGGGATCCAGTGGGAGCCGGTGCGCGCCGCAACCATGGCCGAGACGATCGAGATCCCTGGCCAACTCATACCGAACGAGGATCGGACCGCACGACTCGGTGCTCCTGCACGCGCCCGTGTGATGACGGTACGCGTGCGCATCGGGGATCGCGTGACGCGCGGGCAGCCGCTGGTCACGCTTCAGAGCGAGCAGGCATCGGCGGCACGCGCCGAGTCCGCGAAAGCGATCGCTGAGCTGAGCGCGCACGAGACCTCCGCGCGATACGCCCGCACGGCGCTGGAACGCGCTGTGCGGCTGCTGGAGCTCAAGGCGATGTCCCGGCAAGACGTTGAACGCGCGCGGGTGGAGAGCGAGGAAGCCGAGTCAGCGCGGGTGCAAGCGGAAGCCGAGGTGAAGCGGGCACGGGACACCCTCGTGCACCTTGGCGTCAGCGAGGAGACGGGAGAGATGCTCGTGCGGACGCCGATTGCCGGCATTGTCTTGAGCCGCGACGCGGTACCCGGAAGCGTCGTGGAAGCCGGGAGCGCATTGATAACGGTGACGGATCCCGCGACACTGTGGCTGGAGATCGCTGCCACGGAACGCGTGGCGCCGATCCTACGGCGTGGGTCCCAGGTTCGATTCACCGTTGCCGAGCTCCTTCCGCAGACGTTCGACGCGACGATTGAGAACGTTGGCGGTGCGCTCGACCCCGCGACACGCACCCTGCCCGTGCACGGCATGGTCCGAAACGCAACGGGCGTATTGCGGCCGGCGATGTTCGCCACCGTCGCGCTGACGGTGGGTGAGCCACGTACCGGTGTGGTGATCCCGGACGGCGCCCTCCAAATGCTGGACGAACGCCCTGTTGCCTTTATCGCTCAGACCAACGGAACCGACGGTGCACGGTTCGAGCGCCGCGACGTCGAAGTGGGCGCACGAACCGGCAACGAGGTTCAGATCGTTCGGGGGCTCAGCCCCGGCGATGTGGTCGTGACCAACGGCGCCTTCGCCGTCAAGTCTGAGTTCGCGCGGTCCAAGATGCCGCCCGGTTAGGCGGGGAGCCGACGATGATCGAACGACTCATT
>DATBKN010000388.1:0-2620 GCA_036555845.1 Gemmatimonadaceae bacterium
TCATATATCTCCATCACGAAGCTGTGAGCCGTAAGCCGACAGTCAAAGAGCTGCCCAGCGAGTAGTCAACAGCGTTTGCTTTACGGTTGTCTCTGTCGCAACGCCTCCTGGATGGCGCGCTCGGCGAGCGGGGCCATGACGCGATAACCGGCTTCGTTAGGGTGCACGCCATCATAGGTCAGCTCGGCTTTGAGACCGTGCCGCGCGTCCTGCATCGCCGAGTGGTAATCGAGATAGATCGCGCCACGCCGCCACGCGAAGTCTTTCATCCACGCATTGAGTGCCATGATCTTCGAAGCCGGTTCCAGCCCCGGTTTCCAAGGGTATTCGTATACAGGAAGCACAGCTGACAAAACAACTCGAATCCCGTTCGCCCGGGCCACTTCGGTCATCGATGCGACGTTGTCCTCGATCATCTCGATCGTCGACGGCCCGGTGTTGCCGGCGATGTCGTTCGTGCCGGCGAGAATCACGACGACCTTGGGCTTGAGCGCAATGACGTCTTGCCGAAAACGAACGAGCATCTGCGGTGTTGTTTGCCCGCTGATGCCACGTCCGATGTACGGCTTACCGGGAAATAACGTCGGAAAGAGCTTCGCCCAACCTTCGGTGATCGAGTTGCCCATGAAGACCACGCGATCATTTGACGGCGCGAGCTGGGTGTTCTCTTGTTGATAGCGTTTCAGGTAGGCCCAGTCGTTCGTGACGTCCTGTTGCTGCGCTGGTGCGGTCTTGAGCGCAAATGGCAGAAAAACCCAAGCGAGCGCGCGCCCCACCTTCATCAGAACTCCTCCACGAATTTGCGGCTACACACCGCTGGCGAGATAACCTTTGACGAGCGCCACCACCCGCTCGACTTCGGAAATCGGGTTGTAGACATGTGGAGCCAATCTGAGCCCCGGCCGATCGTCGCCCCCTCGCGGTAAACACGAGATCTTATCACGATCATACAGCGCACTCGCCAAGCGCCGAGAGTCGAGATTCGCTGGCTTGAACGTCACGACGCCCGCTGAGCGCGATGGGTCGCGCGGCGTCCATACGACGACGCCAGGGAGCTTGCCCAACTCAGTCATGAGCATCTGCGCCAGTTCGCGAACACGTTCCTCGACCTGCGTACGCCCGATCGTGCTTTGAAATCGCACGGCGTCGCCGACAGCGGCAAGCGCCGGTTCGTCTCGCTGTCCCATTGCCTCGAGAGTACGCGACGCTCCCACGCGGCCAGCATACAGACTCGCCACGCTCGGCGTTAGGCGGTCTTGTGCATCACGCCGGATATACAGCAGCCCCGTTTCCTTGGGACCGCAAGGCCACTTGTGCAGCGACCCGCTGTAAAAGTCGGGCTGCATATCGGCCATGTTCACTGCGAGCGCGCCGAACGATTGCGCTCCGTCCACCAGCGTAAGGATTCCGCGCTCCCGCGCCATGGCGCACAGCTCCTTCGCCGGAAGCATGTCGCCTACGCTGTTCGTGACATGCGTGAACGACAGCAGCTTTGTGCGCGGCGTCAGCGCTTTGCGGAACGTATCTATATAATAGTCGCCGCCGGGATGCGGGCTGACGTTCGCCACCACGTTGATGTGGAATCCATGGCGCTTCGCCTTCTCGCGCCAGGCCGCCAGGTTGCTCGGGTGGTTGTCTGAATACAGAACGATCTCGTCGTTAGGTCCGAGCGTTACTCCGCTCGACACGAGATTGTTCGCCTCGCTCGTGTTGCGAGTGATGACGATCTCTTCGGGCGTCGCTCCCAGAAACTCGGCGAGCAGCTTGCGGCTCTCTTCGCGCGCGTCGGACAGTTTGGCTTTGATGGCCGCCGACGGATCCGCGTCCATCATCCGGCTCCAGCGTTCCTGCGATTCGAAAACCGGTCGCGGCGCTGGACACAGGTTGGCTGCGTTTATGTGGATGCGATCCTCAGGTATCAGAAACTGCTGCCTAACGTCCTCCCAGTACCCTTCGCGGGGCGACAGGCCCGCTGGCTGAAGCGGTCGCCGCGATGCCGGGGCTCGTTCGAGCGCCGTCCCCAGACGCGGTATGAGTGTGCTGGAGCTGCCGATGGCAAGCAGCCGAGTGAAGTCGCGACGACTCAAACCCATGACGCACCTTCAGGTGAGCGGACACGACGAATACCGGCGCCGACCGCGCCGATGTCAAGTTCTCATGCTGCTTTGGGGCAGTCGGCGCGACCGCGCCTGACGAGCTAAGCGATCGGGAATGCGTTCTTGTGAATCGGTAGCTCAGGCGACGCCGACGGGCACGTGAACAGGATGAGGATGCGACGATCCCGCCGTAGCCCCATCATGATTCCTTTCCAGGCGGTGGCCATCACCATGCTGGCAGCTGGCCGCACGTCTTCCTGGTCGTCACTCGATATCGCGGCCGGGCCAAAATAGGTCCGCAGGGTATCGGCCAGGCGACGGAAGGTGAACTCGGCCTCCCGATGCGGAGCGAAGCTGGCGAGCAGCCTCGTTAGGCCGTTGTCCCCGATCGTGGCAAAGACAAGCGCCTCCTCGCCTTCTACGACAGCGTGGAACGCGTAGTCGCCGTCCTCGTCGATCGCGATGAACTGCCAACCCGCCGCGGTGGCTGTCTTGAGCAGTGAGTCGGCCGATGTACCCCAGTC
>DATBKN010000389.1:0-3726 GCA_036555845.1 Gemmatimonadaceae bacterium
GAAAAACGCATTGCCGCGGCCGCCACGGCCACCACGAGCGACGATGATCTCGGCGCCAGGTTCCAGGATCTCGCCTAACCATTCGGAGCTGTCTGCGTCGCGAATGACTGTGCCTACTGGCACCGGAAGGACGACGTCACCTCCGGACTTCCCCGTCTTGTTCGCGCCTTTGCCGTGCTGGCCGCGCTCGGCGACCCACTGATCCTTGTACGTATAGTCGAGCAGCGTCGTGAGGTTGTTGTCTCCGCGGACGATGATGTCGCCCCCACGACCGCCGTCGCCCCCATCCGGACCGCCCATGGGGACGTACGTCTCGCGCCGGAAGGACGAGGCGCCGCTCCCTCCCGTGCCCGCTTCGACCCTAACGATAACTCTGTCTAGAAACATAAGGGTTAGGGATAGGGGTAGGCGTAGGCCGATTGCTTAACCTGGGGCTACGACTTGGAGTCGCTGCCACAAGTTCTTCGCCGCCCGCATTTCACTTTCCGACATCAGATCTGCGATAGCATCCAGCGTCCCTTCGATCTGCGCGGCGCTGGCGCCAACGTTGCGCGCCCCAAGCAGGTGCGAGCGCAGCTGACGCTCCTGCGCGGACACAGCGCACGCCGCAACGATGCACAACTCGCGCACGAGCAGATCGAGTGCGCCACGTGAAAGAATCTTCCCGTAGCCTTCGGTGATCATCCACGCATCCAGTGCTGGGTGCAGGTCCCGGATGTTTTGGCGCAACTTGTCGTAATGCGATCCGTATACGGCCCGACACGTCTGTTCGCCACGACGCGTCCACTCCGCAACGTCATCCCAGTTCTCGACGAGCGTATCGGCGTCCGCAGCTCGGCCGGACGCACGGCGCCAATCACGCATCGCATTGAGCGTGCGCGGAAAGCCTGCGAATAGATACGACTGAAGAATCACCTCCTCCGCCCAGAGTGGGCGGACTGCGACCACAGCTTCCTCGATGGCAGCGCGCACCACACCAGCCGACGAGCCACAAATCGCACCGGCCAGGCGCACCAGCGCGCGCAACTCGGCGTTCAGCGCCGGAACATTACTCAGCATTGGCTTGGAGGACGTCATCGAATCATTGCGACCTGATACATGACACCGCGGCGAGGCCTAACGCAGCGCCGTCGCGCCCACTGCGCTCGCAGTGGCGAGAGACACCTCGCCGACGTTCTCGCCGCGCGTATTGCGGATCTTCGGGCGCGCAAAATCGACAAGACGCGGCGGTAGCGGATCGCAAACACCAAAGCGGCGCAGTACCTCGAGCAGCGCTGGATATTGCGCGCGCGCGGCGCCGTCTTCGACCTTGACCGCGATGCCGATCCCTTGATCGATCACCGCCGCGCAGTGCACGCCCTCGGCGCCAATCTTGGCGATTACGTTGCCACGCGACTCCTCAATGATGAAGGTATCGAACCTGTCGCTGCCGCCGACGAGAAAAGGTCGCGCGGTCATCGCGTCTGCAATTCGCTTTGCGATCGGCTCGCCACGCGCGATGGCGCGCGCGAAACGCGCGTAGGCACGAGCCATCGCTTCCAGCGAGATGTTGAAGACGACGACGCCGCAGCCATCGATGCCGCGATCGATGTCGCTGGGCGGAAGCCCGGTCCATTCTGCGATGCTCGTTAGGCAGCCCTCTTGAACCGGGTGGCCCTCGCGTTCATAGCCGTGCGTGGACCAGCCGGCCAGGTGCGCGCGCGCGAGCATCGCCGAGTGTTTGCCCGAACAGTTGTTATGCAGCCGAGTTGGGCGCAGGCCGCCGTCGCGCAGGATCTTGGCGCCGCGCGCGGAGAGCGGCTCGTGCACGCCGCAGGCGAGATCCCCTTCCTCGAGCCCGATGTCGCTCAGCATCGCCTTGGCGATCGCGACATGCTCCGGTTCCCCGCCATGCGACGCGCAGGCAAGGGCGAGCTGATCGTCGCCCCAGTTGAGCTTCGTGTGTCCACCGCCTTCCAGGAACGGCATGAGCTGGAACGGCTTGGCGCACGAGCGCCACGAGGCGACGAGACTTGGGTCGCGCGTCGCGGAGGTGAGAGCGTCGTCGCGCACGACAGCGGCGTGTACCCGGTGATAGGACTCGACGATCGAGCCGCGCGTGACGACGACGTCCAGTGAGGAGGCCAGGTCTGAGGTCTGAGGTTGAGGTCCGACGGAACTTAACGGGACGGCTGTGGCAAGCTGCACTCGTTGACGCTGTTAGGATGGGTGCTCTAGGTTGAGCGGCCCAATGGCGTCGGCCTCTCCTACTCTGATCGATCGCGCTCGACTCGTCGAGTTATTGGAGCGCGCTCGCAAGTGCCACGTGCTTGTCATCGGCGACGCGATGCTCGACGTGTATTTGCAGGGCGACGTGGAGCGCATCTCGCCCGAGGCGCCCGTTCCAGTTGTGCGAGTGCGCGAACAGCGCGCCGCACTCGGCGGCGCGGCGAACGTGGCACAGAACGTCGTCGCGGCCGGCGCCGGCGCGACGCTGGTCTCGACCGTGGGGCGCGATGCCGCCGGAGCCGCGCTGCGCGAGATGCTCGTTAGGCTCGGCTGCTCGGACAGCGCGCTCATTCCCGTCGACAGGCCGACGACGCGCAAGACGCGCTTGGTCGCGCGCTCGCAGCAGGTCGTACGCTTCGACGAGGAGGACGATTCCGAGCTGGACTCGGAGTCGATCGATTTGGTCCTGGGCAGCATCAACTCGGCGCTCGCAAAAGCGGACGCCGTCGTATTCGAGGACTACAATAAGGGGCTGTTGACTGCGCGCGTGATCTCGGCAGCGATCGAGAAAGCGAAGGGTCGCAAGCTGCCGATTGTTGTGGATCCCAAGTATCGCAACTTCTTCGCGTACAAGGGTGCCACGATCTTCAAGCCGAACCGGCGCGAGCTGGAGAGCGCGTTAGGCGCGACAATGGACCTGGATCACGAGCCGTCGCTGCCGCAGGCGTTCGAGAAGCTCGGCGTGGAGCACCTGTTGCTCACGTTAGGCGAGCGCGGCATGCTGCTGATGTCGGCCACCGGCGAGTCCACGCGGATTCCTACGACCGCGCGCCAGGTGTACGATGTGGTCGGCGCGGGCGATACAGTCACGGCGTATCTCGCGGCTATGCTAGCAGCGCAAGCAACTGCCTACGAAGCAGCGGTTGTGGCGAACTACGCCGCGGGCGTCGAAGTCGCGAAGTTAGGCGCTGCGACGGTTACACCTGAGGAGCTACTCGAGGCGCACGACGGCCGCACCGGACGATAGTCCGCGTTGGAATCCCGCGCCTGCGCACATAGCTTTTCTAGCACGGGCCCTTAGCTCAGTCGGTTAGAGCAGCGGACTCATAATCCGACGGTCCCAGGTTCGAATCCTGGAGGGCCCATCCCCGCCCAACCCCAACTAAAGCCCTCGGCTGTCAGCCCAAGCCATCAGCTAACAGCTGCTGTCAGCTAGAGTTCTGTTAGCTGGCAGCCGATAGCTTTTGTTGGCCGCCAGGCGACTACCAGCCACAACGAGCCAGAGTTAGAATCCGCCTCCCGGTCGCGTAGCTCAGCTGGTTAGAGCGCTGGTCTCACATACCAGAGGTCCGGGGTTCGAGTCCCTGCGCGACCATTCTTTTCTCTAACTGCTCACGACGGATGCACGCAGATGAACGCCGATCGAGGGCGTTCTTCTTGTTTGAGAGCAGGATTCGCGTTCCTCTGCGTTAATCCGCGGTGAAAGCCTTTCGAGCTTCAGCGGTTGGCGGGCTAAGG